>JBGVCE010000161.1:0-13414 GCA_045226235.1 Anaerobutyricum sp. | reverse complement strand
GTATACCCCTTCATCCTCCGCTGCATAAGAGTAAATCTTCCAGCCCCTTTTTTCATTTTCCCTCAGAAAGGGAAGGGAAGAAGTATGGGCCGGGGATATCTTTCCTACTCTCCCATTACCCGTATGAAGATGGATCATATCCTTGGATACATTGTCATCTTTTACAAGAATATATACCATCTCACTCCCGGAATAATACTTCTTATGACAAGCTTTGCTTTTATCCATCCACAGAAGGAGGTCCGGTTCTGTCCGGTCAATGGTGAATTCCTTCCCATTGTTGCAACTGGCGGTATTGCCGGAATAGTCGCTAACGGTCAGACCGAGACGGTAACTTCCGTCGGACCGGAAGTCAATCTTGCACCAATGTTTTCTTCCTTCTCCATGCCAGCTTCCCAGGGTATATCCGTCTCGTTTACCAGAGATCTTCCAGCTGGTAGCGGCGGGATTAAAATTCCAGTCAGTCACTGTAACTATGGCACTTATGACATGGTTGTAGTATGTTCCTCCCTCCTGAGTCACTTCCTGGTCCCCGTACCGGAAATCAACGGTGACTACCGGGGGCAGATGATCCACTACAATCCCGTATCTCCCCTTTTTCTTTTCGATTTCATAGCCTGCATTATCCGTAAAACCCGTCAGAACCACAACCGGTTTCTCCCTGCAGGATTCCTCATAATCCTCCGGGGGTAAGATCATTTCCTGATGGAAGGTGGAAGTAATCTTTTTGGCCGAACGATAATCCTGGCTTCTCATCTGCCCATCCTCCCCATAGATTGCCTTAAGATAACTATCCCTGACGCCGGCATAGTCACTTGCCCCATCTGCCCGGACTATCGGGGCTTCTTTATAATACTTTATCTTCCTGCCTTCATCGGTATACTCCGCCTGGGAATAAGATAGCTTCAAAGATTTCCGGGCATCAAACATACCTCGGGACTCCCAGAGAAAGACGGGGCTGGAAATGGTCTTGCCGGTATGTCCCATACGGTCAGTGCAAGTGGCCGTAATCCACCCGCAGAAATCCTCCCGGGGCAGCTCAATCGTTATCCTGAAGTCTTTTCCTATTTCTTCATTTGTTACATTTTCTTCGGTTTCCTTTCCCTTGGTGCTCCAGAAAACATACCGGATGGATCCAACCCCACTGACAGGATCTGACGCTTCCAGAGAGAAGGTTATGTGTTTCCCTGAGATCATCGGATAATCCTCATAGGAATATCTGGAACAGGCACTCCCCGGGTCTACACTGATTTTTAGCTCAGGGGGAGAGCTGTCCACCAGAAAAACAAGACTTCCGTTACATTTCCTGCCGCTGCCGTCACGGATCTCGTAAGAAAGAGAATAGAAGCCTTCTTCCTTGGGGCGGAAACGCATCTTGTTCTTCCTGGTTCCGCCTTCATAGAATACGGACCATTCTGACATGTCAATCCTGTCATCCTTCTTCCTCCACTGAAAACTTCCCGGAAGAAAGTTTTCTTCCTCAACCACCAGCTCATATTCCGGGCAAACCTCAAAACAGGGAATTTCCCCCTCCTTGGCAGAAGGAACAAAATCGGTCATCATACTTAGTATCACCGGATCCTTCTTATCCACAGTCAGCTGGGGGCCTATATAAGTCCCGTCGTAGAAGCATCCGGCCTGGGATTCCAAGGCAGGCTCCAGCCTCTTCCCCTCCGGGTCCTGGTAAGAGATCTCCAATTGAAAATGTCCCTCCTTCTGGAATATGATAGGAAGAATGAAAGAATTGTCTCCGGATTCCGTCCATTTTTTATCATTATAGTATTCTGAAGTCACGTCTTTTCTGGTCTGAAGAGGATAATCTTTCTTATAGACGGTGACCTTTACCCGGCTACAGTCAAAGTCCTCCCCAGAGATTCTCAGGGTAACCTGTGTATCCTCCCGGATATAGATCTCTGAATCTTTGTTGACCTCCTGGGGAGAGATTGAAGAAATCTCTCCCCTGATATTTTCCGGGGAGGCCGGGAGACTTTTTCTGAAAGTCTCATGATAATAGACCGCCAGAGTTGTAGGCAGGCCTGTCTCCGCTCTCAGAGACCGGCCCGGCATAAGGAGAATGATCAGAAGAATCATCCAACATCCTAATTGCATTCTGCTTCTCATAGTTCGCCTCCATAATCTCTACTCTCTTTTTTGCCTCGGCGATAATACCCGCCAGCTGATTTCTCTTATCGTCATCCATATCACCGGATAAATGAGTCATAAAGTACTCAATTCTCGCCAATTCTCCTCGAAGAGAATCCCCCGAGATTTCCTCCTCCTGCAGAAACTCACCCGCGTAATCCCTGATTTCCTCCGCAACCTCATAGGCTGCATACCATGCGGAACTCTGATCCGCCTGGCCCGGATGTTCCAGGGAATAGGAGACTAATTGTCTGAGGGTTTTGTAAAAATCCTCAAAATCGTCCGGTGCTTCTTCCCTGTTCCGGTTCTGCCCATAATAGAGGAAGGACCGGTAATATTCGCCGATCTTCTCATAGCAGGAAGCACGGCCAAGCTGAGCCTGAGTCAGTCCCTGGCCCGTATCTTCTGCTCTTTGAAACCAGGTTCCGGACTCCATTTTACCCATTCCCCCTCCCATCTGATAGAAGTATCCGATTCCCAGGTTATAGCAGAATCTGGCGTAAGCCTCCGGGTTCTGTTTTTTTAAGACAGGAAGCGCCTCGGCATCCTGAAGGATATTTATCATTAAAACCGCCTCCCTGGAGGAGAAATGGTTAGGCAGCACATAGGTATCCAGCATATTTTTGTATATGGACTCTTTCCAGGGAGCTTTTTTTAAAGACTCAAGATAATAGATCCTTTTTTTCTCCGGATCCGGTGTCTCCATTGCGCATTCCAGAAGATAAGCGGCTTCTCTTCCCCGGAGATCCCTTCCGGCACATCTTCCTGCCAGGAGCAGGAGTAAGATACCTGCCAGGATCCATGGATAACATCTCCGGAACCGGATTCCCAGGTGAAATCCAGTCTTCTTCAGCCTGGTCAGGTCTTCCAGCAGTTTATCCGCACTTTGATAACGCTTTTCCGGGTCTGATTCCGTACATTTTCTAAGAACATCCCGGAAAGGATCCGATATTCTGGGTATCCTATTTCCTGGGACCTGCAGTCCCTCTGTACCTGACGGACCCCCGAAAAGACAGTAGTTCAGCAGCCTGCCCAGACTGTAGATATCCCCCCGCCCGTCCACCTTGCCAGTGCTAAGATACTGTTCCGGAGGAGCATAGCCGTAGGTGCCCCTGAACTCATCCTGGCCAAGGCATCCCTCCAGACCCCCGGCGATTCCGAAATCGATAAGATAAAGCCTCCCCGAAGGATGAAGAATCACATTTTCCGGTTTAAGATCCCGGTGAAAGATGGGGGGATCTTTCCCGTGAAGATAGGTGAGAATCCGGGCTAGCTGAACTCCCCAGTCCAAAGCCATGGCTTCCGGGATATGTCCCTGGTTCTGGATCCGGGTCTTAAGTGTCTTCCCTTCTATCCTTTCCATTACGATCATTAGATTATCGCCGGCGGAAAACAGATCCACAACCTGAGGAATGCAGGGATGCTGAATCTCCTTAATGATATTCATCTCTGAGACAAACTGCTGCCTTCTCTTCTCATCATCCGGGCCTCCGTTAAAACGGACCTCCTTTACTACCCTCTCTATGCTCAGTTTCCGGTCATAAGCAAGATAGACCCTCCCCATTCCGCCTTGCCCGATCTTCTTTATCAGACGGTATCGTCCTTGCGCACAATCTGTCATCCCTCCTTATATTGGATTAATCATCCTTTAGTTCAATCTGAGAGGAAGAGGATTCCCTTTCAGGAAGACAAAAAATCCCCTGCACTTTTTTCTCTTTCGTGCAGGGGATCCTTCCTCTGCAGAGAAAAGAAAATCTTCTGCAGAGGGCATCATTTATCTCTGACCTTATTCCGATCAGCATTTGTCCCATAAATCTTATTATTCTTAGTCTTCCTTTAGGTATAAACCTTCTCCACCTGTTTGCGGTATTTTTTAGAGATAGGTATATTAATCCTGTGATCCAGCTCCATCTGGAAATGGGCGAAATCCACCCCTGTCAGATAGGCAAGATTCACGATATAGCTTCTGTGGCATCTTACGAATCCCTCCGGCAAACCGGCTTCCATCCTGGAAAATGTATCATAAAACTCGTACTCGCCGCCGGAAGTCACCATAACAATCCGTTTATTCCTGGTCTCAAAGTAGTAGATCGATGAATAGGGAACCACCAGTCTTCTGGTTTTATCCTGACAGATAAAACGGTGGCTAAAACAATCCCGGTCCTTCTCTCTCATCAGGTAGAGACAAAGGTCTCCCATCACATGACGGACCGTCCCTTCCCCAAAAGGCTTTCTCATCAAAGATAAGGGCCGGATATCCGGTACAACCATCTCTTCCGGTGAAACACTGCCATCATATATGATCACTGCTTCTACATCATCCTCCCGGATTCTTCTCAAAGTCTCCAGTTCCTCCCGGTCTGAAACCTCGAAAAATATTAAATCTACCCCGGCAGGCTTCCTCACCCGTGTCCATTGTTTCTTATCTCTGGAAATAGTTAGCCGGAATAAGGGTCTCTCCAGGAGTCTGTTATACCACTCCAGCCCTTCTCTCAGGTCCCGGCACACCAAAGGATCTTCCGAAAACAAAGCCACAGAAAACATATCCTACTTCCTCTCAAATTGATAGGATCATTATAACACAAAAATGTCAAAAAATGTAATAAATTTACATTTTTTGACATTTTTCTCTTCTGGCCTGATAAAGCACTATTTTATTTCTCTTTGATGGTAGCGTTATCCGTCAGAATCTTCATAACCTTTTCCTGGATAATCTGATCTCTGATCTCTTCTTTGGAAGTGTCCGCATAAACTTCATCCAAGGAGTTGTAACCGCCTGCTTCCATCTCCTGTTCAGCCACCTGATTTATCTCATCCTCGGTAGGCTCGATGCCCTCCTTCTCGACGATCAGCTGGAGGAGGCACTGTCTGAAAAGACTGTCTTTGGCATATTCTTCCACAGTCTTATCATAGTTCTCTTTGAAATAATCTTCGATATCTTCTTCGGTTTCACCGATATCCCTACCGAAATAGTCAGCCCATTCCCTCTCGTAGGCAATGGTATTTTCCTTCTCCTTGGCAACCATATCTGCCGGGAAATCCTTGAGCTGCTTACTGTTTGCAACCACAAGCTCCCAGAGGGCGCTTTCATTCTCACCATCTACATCCATCTCGGCCTGTTCCTGCAGTTCCTGGCGTACAGCTTCCCTGTATTCTTTCAGAGTATCATAGTCCAGGTTCTCTTTTACGAACTTGTCATTAAGCTCGGGAAGTACTTCTTCCTCGATGTAATTGATGGTAACCACAAAAGTAACTTTCTGTCCGGCCACATCACCGAAAGTATCATCATCGTAGAAAGTTCCTGTTACCTTGACTTTGTCTCCTACATTTTTCCCGATCAGGGCGGATTCTACATCAAGGTCATCACCATAGACCATTTCCTCGCTTCCGATTGTTACATCGAATTCGGACTGGGTGTAGTCCTCCACGGTTTTTCCGTCAGCGGTGGTACATTCAAAATCCAGGCTGACGATATCCCCATCCTTTACGGTTTTCCGGTCGATCTTCTGGTAATCAGAATACTGATAACGGATATCTTCCAGCTCATCATCAATCTGCTCTTCCGTCACTTCGACCTTGGTTCCTTCAATGGTGAGCCCTTTGTACTTTCCAAGTTCTGCGTACTGGCCCGGGTTATCGATCTTCACTTCCTCGACGACAGGTCCTGTGGCTTCTTCAAATCCGGTGGTTGTCTCCGTAGCTTTCTTGGAGGAACCGCAGGCTACGAGACCTAAAGTCAGAGCGCCTATCATTAATAATGAGAGATATTTTTTCATGTCCTATCCCCTTTCTTTTAAAAAGTATGGTTTACTCTATCACCTATCATGGGAAAACTCAACTTATTATCCGACCGGATAATTTCCGGGTTTTTACCATGGGGCAGGTTAATGAATCGGTGTCCCTTCCGGAACCAGGTCATCCACAAAGATAACCTTGCAGCCGAAATCATCTCCGCTGGCGGCAAGCAGCATCCCATCGCTCTTCTGGCCGGCAAACTTAGCCGGTTTCAGATTTGCGATTACGATGATCTTCTTTCCCACCATCTCTTCCGGTGTATAGTAGCTGCGGATGGAGGATATGATCACTCTCTCGCCGAAACCATCGTTTAAAGTGAGCTTAAGAAGGGAATCTGCCTTCTTTACTACCTCACATTTTTCAATCCTGCAGACGCGCATATCTATCTTGTCAAATTCTTCGATGCTGATCTGTCCCTTAACCGGCGGAAGTGCGTTTCTTCTTGCTTCCGCTTCCTCAGCGGCGATCCTCTCCGCTTCTCTCTCTGCAGCAATCCTCTCTGCCTCAGCCTTAGCGGCGGCGGCCAGTTCCTTTTCCTCCTCAGTCTGTGGAGTGGAGAAGTCAAGGAGAGGGAGATATCTCTCAGGATCTACCGCATAAAGGAAGAGGTAGAGACGGGGACCTGCTGCCTTACCGATCATAAGGTTGTAGGCATTCTTGAAGAAATTAGCCTGAACGGCTTTCTTGTTCTCTTCCTGGAAATCAGGGTCTGCTTCCTTAGGAATCGTATAGATAAAGGTATTCAGGGCATCAAGGTCGTAATCTCCGGCAGCAATAAAATCATGGAGAATATGGATCTCATCCTTTTCCACCTGACTTAAGGTCTCATAGTAGTCAAAATTACGGTATCCAAGCAGGGTGTTCATGTTCTCCGGAGCACATTTTTCCAGCCAGTATCTGGCCAGGTCAAGACGCTCCTCGAATTCTTCTTCCTTATAAGGTGTTCCAATCTTCTCGAATACTGTCTCCAGCATCCTGGAGTTAAAATCCACCACGGATCCGAAATTCACAATCTGCTGCATGGGTACCGGGTAGACGGTTCTTCCCTCGATGACACAGTTGTGCATGATTCCCTCGATATAATCGAAATTCTTTCCTTTTCCTGCCTGGTATACTTTAAGCATCTTGTCAAACTCAAAGTATTGGCGAAGGATCTCATCATCAAAGCAGAAATCAAATGCCTTATTCGGCTCAGATTTGGAATAAAGCCACAGAATTACTTCCGGCTGGTAAATCTTAAGCAGTGTTTCAGGCGTCAGGTTCAGTCCTGTGGACCCGGACATCTTCCCTGTGGTACCCTTGATTCCGATAAATTCGTAGCCTTTGAACATAGGAGCGTTGATACCAAAGATCTTCTTGGCGATGATCTTGCTGGTGTCATAGCTGCCGCCGGGGCTTGCATGATCTTTTCCGCCCGGCTCGAAATCCACTCCTTCTACCTTCCAGCGCATAGGCCAGTCGATCTTCCATGCCAGCTTGCAGTTAAAATCCCTGGTGAAATCCCAGGTTCCGGAATGGCCGCACTTACAGGTGTACTCTGCTTTTGTACAATCCCCGGAGCAGGACAGGATGGTAGTCTCATCCTTGCCACAGACCGGACAATAGATGCTGACGGGATAGTAGGCTTCCCTCTCCTCCGGCGTAGCTTCCTGCTGACGGAATTTATCCAGGATATCGTAGATTTCCTTTCTCTTCTGGATGGCTTCTACCACATATTTGGCATATCTGCCGCTTCGGTAATTCTCGCTCTGGCGGCGGGCATCGATCTTGATCCCGAACCTTGCCAGGGAAGTCTCAAATTCTTTCTCAAAATGCTCTGCGTAAGAACCACAGCAGCCAAATGGATCCTTTACATCCACGTAGGGCTTTCCGATATCCTCCTCCAGTTCCGGAGCGATATCTTTCACGTTTACCGGAACCTTACGGAAACGGTCAAACTCATCCCAGGAGAAAAGAAGACGGGCCTTTTTCCCTTGTTTAATCAAAGCTTTATAGACAAAATAACTGGTTGCAATATCACGGAAATTCCCGATATGGATGGATCCGGAGGGACTGATTCCCGCGGCACATACATACTCTTCTTTATCCGGATTTCTCTTGATGATATCTTTCGCAATCTTCTCAGACCAATGCATTGTTCATCCTCCTGTGTTCTATCCTGTATAACCTGAAACTTGTCATCAAGTATTCATAATCAGATACAATCAATTTATCATTATAACAAAGTAAGAGTCCAATTTCAAGAAACATCTTATCTTGTAAAGGAGACAAATATTCCCATACAACGCAAAAAAGGTCATCTCCAATCCGGAAATAACCTTAATCATCGTAAAAACCGTGCGGTTGCCTTTGTATGCCTACCAACAGACGTTACCTCTACAGTTAGCTCGAACCAGGCACCCTCGCGGCACACAGAAGGTCCTCCTTAGTGCTGCTTCGTTCCCGACCTGACACGGTTCACAGGTTCCTGTTGCGCGAGACCCAATTGTCATCACCACTTATAAAGGGCAGCTCCATCCGTAGGTCATCCGGGGACAACCATCACTCCTGCTATAGCGGATTTCAGGTACAGGGCGCCGCTACCTCCCCAGCTGCACGGTATTAGTTAGTATAAATGATTTCAAAATACTTGTCAATCTGAATTTCCGATTTTCGTCATTTTCCCTTCCTTTTGCTTTTTTCGAAGTCGGGAAAAGAAGTCGGAAAGCATGCTGGAGCATTCTTCTTCCAGCACTCCCCTGGTTACCTGACACTGATGATTGAACTGGTCCATCTCCAGGATGTTGAGTACGGAACCGGCGCATCCGGCTTTGGCGTTCATACTCCCGATTACCACCCTGGGTATCCTGGCCTGGACGATGGCTCCGGCGCACATCTGACAAGGCTCCAACGTGATGTACATGGTACAGTCCTCCAGCCTCCAGTCTCCCACCAGCCGGCATGCCTTCCGCATGGCCAGCAATTCTGCATGGGCCAGCACCGTTTTATCTTTGTTCCTTTTATTATATCCTCGGGCTATGATCCGGTCCTGGGATACGATAACGCAGCCGATGGGCACATCTCCTATAGCCTCCGCTTTCTTCGCCTGCCGGATGGCTTCCTTCATGAATTTTTCATCCTGTGTATATTTTCTCATCTCTGATATCCCATTCTGATGTCAAGGCATCTTCCACTGACTATTCCGGTGACTGAAGAAGATCCGACAGCCTCGCGAATTCTTCCAGACTTAACTGTTCCCCACGCACTGTGGCCGGCATGCCCATTTTCTCCAGGGCCTCCACAACCTTGCCTTTTTCCAGCTGCAGTTCTCTGGAATTATGCAGCCCGTTTTGCAGGGTTTTTCTTCGCTGATTAAAGGCAGCACGGATCAGCCGGAACATGAAAGAGGCGTCTTTAACTTCCACCGGACTTTTTTCATATCGGGTCAGCCGGATTACGGCGGAACCAACGTCCGGCCTTGGTATAAAACAATTTGGCGGTACATTTGCCACAACTTTCGGCTCAGAATAATACTGTACTGCAAGGGACAGGGCCCCATAGTCTTTGGTTCCCGGACCAACCTGCATTCGGTCCGCCACCTCTTTCTGAACCATCACCGTGATGGATTCCAGCGGCACATCCTTTTCAAAGAGCCCCATAATGATCGGTGTGGTAATATAATATGGAAGATTCGCCACCACTTTCATGGGTTTTCCCTGGTTCCTCTCCCGGGCTAATGCAGCCAGATCCACCTTCAGGATATCTTCATTGATCACCGTCACATTATCGTAATCCGACAGAGTATCTTCCAGGATGGGAATCAGTTTCCGGTCAATCTCCACGGCAACCACTTCCCTGGCAGCCTCCGCCAGATACTGGGTCATGGTTCCGATGCCCGGCCCGATCTCCAGCACAAAATCATCGGGTCCGATGTCTGCCGCATCAACTATCTTATCCAGCACATGACTGTCAATCAGAAAATTCTGTCCGTATTTCTTTTGAAAATTAAATCCGTATCTCTGTAAAACCGCGATGGTTTCCTTCGGATTTCCTAAATAAGCCATAGATACACCCCTATAATGTTAACCCATACAACTTGTGGGCATTTTCCCAGGTAATCCTCTCCACGTCCTCCCTGTCGCAGCCCTTGAGACTGGCGATGGCATCCGCCACATAGGTCAGCCGATCTGACGAATTTCTCTTACCCCTGAAAGGAACCGGGCTAAGGTAAGGACAGTCAGTCTCCAAAACCAGATGGGACAGAGGAATTTCCTCCACCACCCTTTTTAAAACTTTCGAATTCTTAAAAGTAACAACACCGCCGATCCCCAGATAGTACCCCAGCTTTACGTATTCCCGGGCCATCTCCACGGAACCGGAATAACAGTGGATCACACCCTGGGTGGATCCTGCATGGACATCTCTCATGATCTCAAAGGTATCCCGGGCGGCGTCTCTGCTGTGAATCACCACCGGGAGATTTTCTTCCCTGGCAAGTTCCAGCTGTCTGATAAACCATTCTTTCTGCAGTTCTTTGGGGGATACCATCCAATGATAATCAAGCCCGATCTCCCCGATGGCGAGAATCTTCTCTTCCCGGCTCATCTGACGGATGATTTCCAGTTTTTCTGAATCCAGTTCCCCCACGTGATCCGGATGAATACCTACGGTACCATATACAAATGGGTATTTCTCCGTCAGTTTCAGGGTGGCTTCCAGAGATTCCCACTCTGCGGCGATATTTACCACTTTTTCCACACCGGCTTCTTTCAGATTCATCAGAACCTGGTCCCTGTCATCCTCATACTGTTTTGAATTGTAATGCGCATGGGTATCAAATATCATTTTTCTGCCTCTCCTGTAATCTCTTCAGACAGGTGTTGCCTCGGCAAACGCCCTAATTATTATATGATAAATGTACCCTCCCGTCCACTCATTAATCGGAAAACCCGGGAAACAATGTTCACCTGTTTAATTTGAATCATTCGCAGAGATTGAAATTCTGTCGCTATCCGATATATAATGAGTAGAGAAAACTCACAAAGGAGCACCCCATGAAATCATTCCATTTTCGTAAATTCATCTCTGTCCTGAGCCTTAGCCTCTTCCTCTGTGTATCCGGGGGATGTAAATCCTCCACCCGGGCAGGATTTGACCATTTCCTGGATGATTGCCTGACAGGTTTTGGCCAGGAGAACTACCTCTTTAGCAAAACCTGTTTTGAAGATCCCTCCTCCCATGGAATCCGGATGGAACAGAGTTCTCCTTTCGGAAGCAGGGCCCCGTCGGCCCTGGAGGAAAAGTTAAATAAAACCCAGGATATGCTGACAAAACTGAATACCTACGATACTTCCAAACTGACGATTCCTCAGCAGCAGCTTGCGATCATCCTGAAAGACAAGCTGCAGCTTAACAAGGAAATGATGATCAAATACCCATACCACGCCAGCAGCCTCGGAGAGAAAGGAGAAGCGGTTACCCTCATTTCCTCTCTGGTCCAATATGAATTCCACAATAAGAAAGACATCGAAGAGTACTTGGATTTACTGGATCAGGTGCCGGAATACTATGAAGATTTGTTTAATTACGAAAAAGCCCGTAACGATGCAGGCATCCTTAGTTCTATCGCATTGGTTCAGGATACCTCAGAAGCCCTGAATTCTATCCTGGCGGCAGAACCGGAAGAAAACATACTGGTCCAAAGCTTCATCCAGCGGCTGGAGGAAGTTCAGGATCTGGGAGAAGAGGAAAAAAAGGAATACCTGGACCGGAACGACCAGACAGTTAAGGAGTCCATCCTCCCCGCCATCCGGCACCTGGACAACAATCTGACGGCAAAACTTGAATACTCCCTGGAACAGGATTCCGTCTCCTCACTACCTGCCGGATCCTCATATTATGAGTTCCTTCTGAAGTCTCAGGTGGGAACCCGCCTGTCCCCGGAGGAGTGCAAAACAGCCCTTGAAGACCTATATCAGCAGGCTTATGATGAAAAGGAAGCCTTGTATAAGAAGAATCCCGATCTGGATTCAGAGTATTACAGTGCCTTCCCGGCTTATACCAAACCAGAGGAAATCCTGGAAAGTCAGAGGCAGGATACCCTGATCTATTTTCCAAAGATTGATTCCGTGTCATGTAACTTCCGCGACACACCGGATGCTCTGTCCGACCCGGATACAACGGCCTTCTACGTCATGCCGCCCCTGGATGGAAATGCTGATAATACCATCTATATCAACTCCCTTCATACAGAGGAGGAAGAACTCTACGGTATCCTCGCCCATGAAGGTTATCCGGGGCACCTCTACCAGACCAACTATCTCTATGAAACCCTGTATCACCCCCTTCAGCTTTACCTGAGAAACAGTGGTTATGATGAAGGCTGGGCTACCTATGCACAGATGTTTCAGTACGATTCTCTAAGCTTCTCCAACAAGGATGAGGAGATTACAAAACAGCTCCGGACCCTGTACAAGGATCAGGCTTTGATGGAACTGTGCATTACTTCCCTGGCAGATCTCTATGTCCATTATGATGGCCATAACCAGGAAGATCTTATCAAATATCTGGACCAGTATGAGGTCACGGCTGAAAATGCCGAATCGGTTTATCACCATGTGATTGCCCGGCCGGCAGATTCCCTGAAATACAGCATCGGTTATTATGAATTACTCCGGTTACTGCCTCCCGATGGAGGAAATATTCCCGGCAAGGAATCTCATGAATCCGTCCTTCGGTTCGGGTCCTGTCCATTTTATATCCTGTCCACCCTGATCGGATATTTCCAGCAATAGACGGGCGGATGAAAGGCCGATTTCAGAATTGTGGCAAGAATATGTTGTAATTCTCGGGAAAAAGTGATATTATGACTTGGTTATAGAATGATATTGATACTTTATCTACCATGTAGGATGATAAGAATCCTACGTATAACACCTATATAAGGAAGGTAGCTGTTTCCATGAAAAATGATGAGAAAATAGATATTGTCCTGGACGAGATATCAGAGGAGGAACTCTCTGCGGAGGAGATCCGAGAATTAAATTATGAGACTGCCATGCGCTATATGGGCATTGCCGAGCACATGAAGCAGTATGAAGAGCAGGATAAATACTATAACCGCGCCATCGTCTGGCTGAAGAAAATTAATGATAAAGGTGAGTATTCAGATCTGATTCACGAATTAAACACGAAGAAGTTCTACTACCGTACTGTGGGAAAGATTAATCTCTATGAGGAAGCCTGTCACATTCGTGACACCGCAAAATCTCCTCAGGATTATTATTCCGCTCAGACCCTTTTCTTACGAATTGCCAAATATGAACCAAAGCATCCGATTCGGAAAAACTGGGTAAGTCCGGAAATCTACGAAAAGGCCATGAAGTGTTCTGATTCCCAGGAGCAGGCAGATTACTGTGAAAAGATGGCAATCGCCCAGGAGAATGCTGACAGGCGTCACAGCCTGATTGCCAGCGTCGCTCTGGTCATCGCCATCCTG
>JBGVCE010000160.1:0-4224 GCA_045226235.1 Anaerobutyricum sp. | reverse complement strand
GATGTTTATCTGTTTAAAATGATAATTATAATATAGGATAAAGGAGAAAACCATGTCACAACTATTGATACCTGAACTTGAGAAAGAGATATTCCTGATTGATTCGTACATAGGGGAATACCTGTCTCCGGTAGCTTTCAATCATGCAGTGGAAGAAATCCTGACGGAGATCCGGGCATCCATAGGGAAGAAGATTAGACCGAAACTTCTTCTGCTGGCAGGTCGTTGTGGCAGGGATTATGAGAGAGAAAGAGATAAAATATACCGGCTTGGAGCTCTTTTGGAGCTGATACACCTGGCATCTCTGATCCATGATGATATCGTGGATGACTCACCCTTGCGAAGGGGCCGGAGAACTATTCAGGATCGTTTCGGAAAAGATATGGCTGTCTATGCAGGAGATCTGGTTTTGAGCAGGGTTATGAAGGAACTGTTTTCCTGTGGATATATGGAGGAGGGAAGTCTCTTTGCTGCCATCATTGAAAAAATGTGTTCCGGGGAGATAGGACAGTATGATTGTATGTTCCGCCCGGACATCACTGTGGAAGATTATTGCAGTAACATTTATGGCAAAACAGCGGCTCTTTTTGAGGGGGCTTGTATTCTGGGAGCTTCTGTGTCCGGTTGTGACCTGGGACTGACGGATACCCTCGGTCAGATTGGAAAAGAGTTTGGGCTATTGTTCCAGATGAGGGATGATTTCCTGGACTTTGTTTCTGAGGAAAAGGAGGAGGGGAAACCCATCCAGATGGATTTCCGGGAAGGGATTCTGACATTGCCGGTGCTCTATGCCATGGAAAAAGAGGAATACCGGGGAATCATCTGTGATCTGATGGAGAGTGCTAAAGCCGGACGGTTTACTGACAGGCACAAGGAAGATTTGTCTTCTTGTATCCGTGCCTCCGGAGGAATGAGAAAAGCAGCGGATACATACGATGACTTGCTCTTCCAGGTACGGAACCGGATTCGGAAGATTCCCGGGCAGAAGGAGCAAGAGATTTTTCAAATGATTCTGGAGAAACTGATGTTGGATCGGAATCGTCTTGGCACCCCGCAAGGCATGACTGGATAATGATGGAGATATAGCGGGAGGTATATATGAGGTTAACAATCAGAGAAGGGATACAATCGATAAGGCATTTTCTGTACCTGCCCTGGTGGTACGTACAATGTGGGATTCTTAAAAAAGAACATCCTCTGCAGACGGTACTCTTTATCACAGACTGTTGTAATCTGAATTGCAAACACTGCACACCGGAAGGCCACAAAGGTTCCCGGATGAAACCCTACCAAGAGATACGTAAAGAACTGATCTATTCTTATCAGCAGGGCTCTCGATTTGTGGATTTTGAAGGAGGAGAGCCCACCTTGTGGAGGGATGGGGAAAAGGATCTGAATGATCTCTATCGTCTGGCTAAAAGGATCGGTTTCTTTTCCTGCACACTAACTACCAATGGACAAAACCCCTTTTCCGATACCCTGGCAGACAGTGTCTGGGTCAGCGTGGACGGATATGGAGAGTATCATGACAAAGTACGTGGAAAGGGAACATTTCGCAAACTGGATGAGAATATCCGCAATTCCGGACATCCCCATCTGAGTATTGCCATGGCGGTAAATAAACTGAACAAAGACTCTGTGGGCAGACTGGTACGTTATGCAGCTGCCATGCCGGAGATTCAGTCTGTGGCCTTCAATTTTCATACCCCCTTCCCTGAAACAGAGGAACTGACCCTGAATCCCGGGGAGCGCAGGGAAGTTATAGAGAAGATAATCCGCATGAAGAAAAGAGGCTTACCTATCATGAATACGTTGTCGGGTTTAAAACTTATGATGAAACCGGACTTCAAGAAATATTGCTGGGTGGCAAACTATATCCTTATCGATGGAACTAAGCTGCCTCAATGCCCGGGACGGGTACTCAAAGTCTGTGACCAATGTGGGTTCTCCATGTCAGGGGAAATGCACAGTCTGCTGCATCTGAAACCGGATACCATCCTGTCAGGTTTACATCTAAGGATGTGAACTTTCCGGGTAAGCAAGATTTGAATGTAATTAGAAGAAAGTGTCTTGTAAATGAGGCACTTTTATTAATTGTTTATTATTTGTTGCATTTGCAACGACATTTGTATTTTTTATATTATATGATATCGTTGTAGTATATATCGTCGATGAAAAATGATTTGACATATCTGTTTTTATGTATGGCTACGTAGATGAGACTTTTGGTGAAATCAGATTGAGTTTGCAAGTTCTGATATCATAATCAACCAGTTATGAATAGGGGGAAGGACATGATTGGAAATATGGGGTATTTATGTAAGTCTCAGCTGTTTAACGGAATCAAAGAGGAGGATGTTCTCAAGATCCTGAATTGTCTGGGATATACGATTAAAACATATAAAAAAAACAGTATAATCGCCATGGAAGGGAAGAATATGCGATATATCGGTATTGTGCTTCAAGGATCCATCGATATGATTAAAGAAGATATCTGGGGTAACAAAGATATGCTAACCAGGATGATTTCGGGTGATCTTTTTGGGGAGACATTTGCCTGTGGTATTGAGTCGGAAGCAGTTGTTACTTTTATGGCATCCTCTGATACAGAAGTCCTTATATTACCATTTAATAAGGTAATACGTGCCTGCACCAATTCATGCGATTTTCATGGAGCTCTGATTAAAAATACTATTTACATGATTACAAAGAAGAATAAGGCTTTGATGCAGAAACTCGAGGTAGTGACGAAAAAAACTCTCAGAGAGAAAATATTAGCATATCTGTCTATTCAGGCGCAGAGACAGGAGAGCAAATATTTTCAGGTAGATTTGAGCAGAAAAGAATTGGCTGATTTTCTTTGTGCGGACAGAAGTTCTCTTAGCCGAGAGCTGGCTCTTATGAAAAAAGAGAATATTATAGATTTTGATCACAATATCTTTTATATTTGTTGATCAAAAGCAACCTTTTTGTTTGCTTAACCTTTATAGATATGGTGAATTCTTACCGGAGGAATGGAGAGATGATATACGATGAAAGACAATTGTTACAATCGATTCGGGAGATGTTATCTGTGGATTTTGTATCCATAGCAAATGTCTTAGAGTATAACAGGAATCTGCTGGCTTACTCTTGTGCTTCCGGCAATCAGAATCAGCATTTTAAGAAGATCGTATTGGAGAAGGGGCATGGGATAATAGGGAGAGCTTATCAGGAGGAGAGAAGTATTGTATTTCTCTTGACAGAGGAAGACAGAAAGAACCCTATAATGGCTCACTATCCTATTATCCTGGCAGAAAATCTAAAAGATGTGATGGCAATTCCCCTATGGAGAAATGAACACATTCAGGCAGTGCTTGTTCTGGGATATCGTACCAACGGATGCATTACAGAAGAATTCAGCTTAAATGTATTGGGGTTGCTCAAAAAAACGTTTCGTGAGTACTCAATCCGGGAAGAGTTCTACGAGAATATGGTGACACGGCGCCTGGAAGTTGATTTTCAGCCTGTCCCAATCTATGAATTGATGAATACACCAATCGCCGCCGCCAGGATGGAGGAGAGGAAGATGATAGCCATGGATCTCCATGATAACGTATTGCAGAATGTGGTGGGAGTAAAATGGCTTTTGAATTCTGTCCGTCAGGCTTCAGGTGATCGATTGGAGGAATCTGTTATGGAAATTGAAGATTATCTGGACATGATTCAGAAGGAACTTCGTAGTTTTACGGGAATGCTCAGGACCACTTTGGATGAGGAGAAAAGTCTGTGTTCCCTCATGGATGACCAAATCCGTATGATGAGGAAGTTTTCCGATATGGATATTTTCTTCCTGCAGAATATAGGAGAGAGAGGATTCGGAAAAGAGGTAGAACTATCGGTTCTAAGAATTTCTCAGGAAGCAATTTTCAATGCATTCAAATATTCCAAGGCAGGTCAAATCAAGGTATCCCTGTTGTATTCCGGGGGTATCCCAACTTCTGAAAGTATGACGGGCTCAGGTGGAATCCTGACACTTATGGTGGAGGATCAGGGGGTTGGATTTGAGATGGACAAGATAGAAGAGCAAGGAGAAAAATACGGTTTTAAGGATATGAAGGAGTGGGCAAACATGATCAGAGGAACTCTCATGATCGATTCTAAGCCAGGTAAGGGCACTAAAGTTTGTTTGCTCTGTAGGATATCCTGAAACGGAAATGTGACAAACAGGGAGGCGGGGGGGGG
>JBGVCE010000159.1:0-3272 GCA_045226235.1 Anaerobutyricum sp. | reverse complement strand
TTCCATACGTCTTGCAGAATGACCATATTCTGTTTTCAAGGTTCACTCCCACCGTAGTGGTGGCAATTCTTACATCGGACTTGTCAGCCCGAAAAGCCTATAAGAGACACCATGCCTGCTAAAACACTTAACTCTTATGGACTTTATGAGAATGACAAATAAAAGGTGTAAGAATGCCAGAAAGTTCCGTTTTATTGTTATACTCTGTATTTCTCTCTGATGAGCCGCATAAGAGCCATCATGATTTCCTGGCTGCATTCTTCTCGACACTGCTTGTTAAGCCAAGGTGCTATATGATACACCACTCTGTTTATATAGTCGCTGTGACGATCGAGTATGTATCCGAGAGCCTGCATACTTCCACTCTTGGCAGCAATGATCATGTCGTAATCAATTATGATTTTTTCTTCTTCCATTCTTCTTAGCCCTCGCTTTCTTCAGCCCGTTATATTTGTAGTCCCTTGCTCGTTCAGGAGTGATCCCCAGGAGTTTTCCAATCGAATCAAAATCGTAGCCAAAGCCTACAAATAAAATGAGTGCCTCTTTTTCCCTTTCCGTCAGATTATCAAAAACATCGCCAAAGCCGTCGCTTTTAATTGCGAAGCGTATATTTCTGATAATCATCTCAATTTCTTCCCCCAGTTCGTGACTGTTTTCCACTGCGATATAGTCTCTTAAGCTTCCTTCACTGAGAGATTCAAGTGAAATGCCGCTGTTTCTTCTTTCCGCAGCACTGGCACTTCTTGTCACGTTCCTTGCACAGTACCAGATGGAGTCTCTCATAAATTTCCAGAAGTCTTCCTCCACCTCCCGCTTTTCAGATTCGTTCATTCAAAAGTTCCTCCTCTTCGCAAGGAACTTTCAAAACATCCTTACACTCCTTTACTGTGTTTTGATATGCCAAAACATCACGGATAAAATAAAAAAATTTTTATTTTTTTATTCCGATAGGCATCACCTCCCCTGAAATAGCCGTAAAAAAGCCATAAAAAACCAGTCATAAGGGGTTGACTTGCGATTTTTTATGCCTTATAATTCACTATGTATCATATTATATATTATATAGCGTGATTTTATAAGGAGCAGACTATGCTTTTTGAATATTTGAAAGAACATTACGATGACGGGGAGCCTATCTTCCTCGATGATATTCATATAGAAGGAATGCGAAGGGATAACTTCCGCCAGCAGATCAAGACACTTGCAGACGCAGGTAAGATTGTGCGATATGAGAAAGGGATTTATTATATTCCGAAGAAAACCCGCTTCAGCTCATCCGCCGGCCCGACTCCCGAAACGGTAGCAAGGTACAAATATATCTCCCGTGGTGGTAAGACTGACGGTTATTATTCCGGCAGCACCTTTGCCAACATCATCGGACTGTCCTTGCAGGTACCTATGAAGAAGGAAATCGTCAGCAACAACATAGCCGCCATCGTAAGGGAAGTGCTGATCGGCAAGCAGTCCTTTATTGTCAGAAAGACCAATGTTCCCATCTCCGATGATAATGTTAAGGTTCTTCAGCTTTTGGAATTATTAAAAAATCTGGACTCTTACCTTGACAGCGATTATGATGAAGCGAGGGAAAAATTAAAAAAATATTCTCTTGCGAACCATATTACAAGAGACGATGTTGACCAATATATAAGACGATATCCGGATTCAACCTTCCGGTATTATTATGAAATGAGGTTAGACCATGTACTTGCATAATGATAAGGATCTCTTTACAGAGGTCATAACAGAAGCCAACGCACAGACCGGCATCGCAGAATCCATCATTGAAAAGGATTACTACGTTACCATGATCTTAAAACTGTTGGCAAAGAGCAATCCTGATATAGTTTTCAAAGGGGGAACCTCATTATCGAAGTGTTTCCACCTTATCAACAGGTTTTCCGAAGATATTGATATCACCTTCTCTGAACATATCGGAGAATCCCGGAGAAAGAAACTCAAATACAATATCCTCAAACCGATCAGTGATGAGCTGGGTATGCCCATTGAGAACTGGGACAGTATCGAGAGCGATAAAGATTACAACTATTACCTCTTTGGCTATCAACCTGCAAACGACTACCCGGTGGAAGGCATCATGCCCGGAGTAAAACTTGAAACCGCCCTTGTCTCCTATTCCTTCCCGACCGAAGAAAGGGATGTTGACTCGATTATCTATGGAGCGATAAAAGACTCTGCACAGGACATCATCTCAGATTACGGGCTTGAACCGTTTTCGATGAAAGTGCAGTCAGTCAGCAGGACATTCATTGATAAGATTTATGCCCTCTGCGATTATTACATGGAAGATAAAACGAAACGTTTTTCAAGACACCTGTATGATCTCCATATGCTCTATCCGACCATTACTGTGGATGATTCATTTATGGGACTTATACAACAGGTTCGTGAGCATCGTTCAAAGCTTCCTATCTGCCCTTCCGCAAAAGAAGGCGTAGATATAAAATCGCTCATAACGGAGTTCCTTGATAAAGAATTCTATAAGAGCGACTACGATAACATCACCAGAACGCTGATCTCCGATGATGTGACCTATGAGCAGACTTCTCTCACTCTGAGAGAAATCGCAGAAAAGCTCTTCTGATATATTTTCGTAAATCTATTGCCAGTCATTTCGCACTCTGATATGATATGGCTCATAAAACACCAAAACTGCTAAAGATACCGGCGCTATCCGTGCGCCGTACTGTGGCAGTTTTTTATTTTCTCTTTATTCCCCACAGTACAAAAGCATAAAGGCAATCGCCGGATACGGCGTTATGGGTTCAAAGCGAACCGCCCTATGGCGGTCTGAACCCGCAAATCGGAACCGATTTGCAAGAAGAATACCAAGCATTGGATGTGTCATGACACATCCACATTTACTGACCATTTTCCCTGCCGGCAAAATGACAGCAAATGAGCTTGCAAGGGGATACTCCCCCTGACCCCCGTTAATGCAGAACTGCATCCTTTTCCCTTTCCGAAAAAAGAGCATTTCTGCCAAAAATCAAACACGCCGGATACGGCAATTTTGAAAGGAAGTGCCCTATATGAGCAAAGAACGTGATCGCAAGATACCCATCCAGGTGTATCTGAGCGAAAATGAAAAATATGTCCTCGATGAGAAAATCAAAGAATCCAAAATGCGGAATATATCTGAGTATATCCGCCACCTGATCCTATACGGTTATGTCTATGACATCGACTATAACGGACTGAAGGAATACAACTACCAGATAGCCGCCCTCGGCAGAAACATAAACATGATCAGA
>JBGVCE010000158.1:0-3211 GCA_045226235.1 Anaerobutyricum sp. | reverse complement strand
ACTGAATCTACTGGATGCCTATGATCATCAAAATTTGCAGCGGCCCAAGGGAACAGATACGACATACGTGCTGAGTTATGAAGAGTGCCGTCAAATGATCGACCAGATGAGGTTTGGTGATGAATCAGATTTATTCGGGAAGGAAAAAGATGATTCCTTTAAGGGGAGTATAGGGAATATCTATCAGTCTTTTGGCGGGCAGGAGATATACCCATCATTAGAAGAGAAGGCAGCAAATCTTCTCTATTTTGTAACTAAGAATCATAGCTTTTTCGACGGAAATAAAAGAATAGCGGCTACAGTATTCTTATATTTCCTTGATCGTAATGGGATTCTTTATGATAATCAGGGGAACAAGCTTTTAGATGATCATACGCTTGTTGCATTGACAATAATGATTGCAGAGTCCTGTCCAGACGAGAAAGAAATGATGATCAGTGTTATCATGAACTGTATTTCTGAATCAGAAGAAACTTAAAGAGGATGTAGAGAAGAAGTAATTCCAGAGAGAGTGCAGCTGCTTCCTCCTTACCTGTGAATTTTTCCTTTAGAGTCAAGCTCCGGATACTCGTTAGTCAAGTTATCCAAAAATAAATATGGCTTATTCATGGGCTCTGAGAAGGATAATAATACGTTCGAGTCCCGTCGCCTAAACGAAAAAAAACGAAAAAAAACTTTTATAATCCCTTAGCTCTCTCTGCCTATCTTTCGTACTATTTAGTGAGACAAGAAAGAATAGGAAAGAAAAAGGAGAAGAAAGAAAATGAGAGAAAGCAAGAGAATGGAAATGAACATCAACGAAATGGATCAGGTAGCAGGAGGACTCATTGTATATTGTGGCTTGTTCAGTAAATACAAGATCGTAAATGATCAGACTGGTGATCAAATGGGAACTGCTTTTTTAAAAATTTGTGCTATAGATGCTGCCGATATGTTAAATGTAAGTACTGAGACTATCGATGAGGATGAATACAAAGAGAGGTTCAACAAATAACCTGCTCAACGGTAAGTAGAATTCAGGTATAATGAACACACTTATATTTGCGCAAACTTAATAAGGTATATATATCTTCTTGGATTGATGATAGAATATATTATAATCCAGGAAGATATTTTTATATCACAAAGAAAAACAATCACTAGAAAGAAAAAACCAAGAAGTTATGGAGAAAAACATGTACGACAGACCAATTCTGGCGATTATCAGAGAAAACTTAGACAGTGAAGGAAGGCTCCCGCGCGAATTTACCCTGCCGAAAGATCCAGATGATGAAAGAGGTTTTCTTTTCGCTGATGGTGCAGAAGATGGAATCACTTACTTTCACACGCAGCCAGGGAAACTAAGTGATGAAGAGGCAGACCTACTTGTAAATGCCTTGAATGCAATGGTGGGCGGGCATGTCAATACTGCGGACGAACTCTTTCTGAAGTTTACAAAGACCCGGAGAACCCTTGAAATTGGAGGAGATCTATGTGACTTTGTAGAAGAAAATGCAAGCATTATCAATCCTATACATGCGTATTCTTACGGCATGCATCTTGTTACCATGGCAAAAGACAAAGAACTTGTTAAAATAGGTCTTGCGCTGCATCATAAAGCAACTGAAGATAAACTAAAGGGCTTTAAGCAAATCATCACAGACCTCGCATATTGCAATGAATTCACCTGGTTCTGTTTGCCCATTATCCAAAAATGGGACGGTGGCAACGACCTGATATTTGAGATTGCAAAACATTTATATGGTTGGGGCAGGGTGCATGCATGTATGTTCCTGGAACCGGAGACCTGTGATATCAGGCAGTGGTTTCTGACAGAAGGCGTGGACAACGGCGTGATGCCGCCTTATACGGCGCTGGAAGCATGGAACAAATCTGACGCAGCGTCACTTTTGGACTGCCGCCTGACGCAGGAGGGTTTTACTTGCATCAGCAGAATTATGGCAGCACTACTCGACGAAGGCCCATGCCGCGGCATCAGCCTTGTTGAAGAACCTGAAATTGTAATACGCAAATTTCTAAACCAGGCACAAAGATTTAAGCTGAGTCCTGATGATTATGAGGTGATAAAAACGATAGAGGAACGCTGGGACAGAGATGAGCTGATTGCCAGCCTCTGTGAAGATCTCATATATAGATAGACGAAGATCGCCATATCATTGAAATATCGCTAATAAGTTTGGAATGGACTGTCTAGATAACTTCCGGTTGAACAAAATCGCTGCGCGATGGCCTGCCAGGGCTGTGGCGCAGTTTTACTTTAAAGATTAATAAAAAGCAGTGGAAATACTTTTCGTAATTCGGTATTGTTAAGTTACCACACAAAACAAATGAATACGGAAAGCCCCACTGCCTATGAAAAGAATAACACTTTCAGGCGTCTTCCGCAATCGGAATTATGATGCCAATGCCCCTCCTGAATAGGTAGATGTCACTTTTAAATACTACACATTCAGGAGGTTTTACTATGTACGAAGATATTTTAGCTCAGATCCGCAACGAAGCTGAAAAACGGAACCTGAGAGATTCAACAATTAATGCTTATTGTATCTCTGTAAACTATTTCCTTCGATCTGTAAATAAGGACGTTTCTTCTCTGACTACAGATGACGTCGATGCCTTCCTTACTGAAAAACGTCTGAATGGATTGGCTCCCCGGACCTACAACCACTATCATTCCTCAATCCGTTTTTTCTATAAACGGGTCCTGAAGATGAACTGGGACGATGAAGACATTCCCAGAATGAAGCTCGACCTCTCTCTTCCCACCGTCCTGTCAAGGGACGAAATGCAGAGTATCATTGATCATACGCCTAACTTTAAACACAAGGCTATCATCGCCACCATGTATTCTTCCGGACTGAGAGTGTCGGAAGTTGTGCATCTTCATTATGATGATATATCCCGCACCAACAAAACAATCCATGTCCGCGAAAGTAAAAGCCGGCGGGATCGATATACGATCCTATCTGATCGCAACCTTGATCTTCTGACAGAATACTGGTTCCGGTGCGGTAAGCCCAGAAACATTCTTTTTCCCAGCTCATGGACCGGGACGTATATGGATAGGAACACTATCAACCAGTATTTCAAGAAAAGCGCAGCCAGAGCCGGCATTACCAAACAAGTTTCCAGTCATTGCTGTCGCCACAGTTTTGCCAGTCACCTGTTTGAGAATGGCGTTGACATTAAGTATATCCAGGCGCTGCTTGGC
>JBGVCE010000157.1:0-2812 GCA_045226235.1 Anaerobutyricum sp. | reverse complement strand
CGGGACAGAAAGCGAGATCATCCTCAAGAATCGCCTGTCCTTTCAGTGATATGATGCCTGAGCCCTTTACTACAGAAGAGGTCAAAGAAGTTGTTCAGCAATATGGAGATGCAGCGCTTAGAGCGAAAAAAGCAGGATTTGACGGAGTTCAGATTCATGCTGCGCATGGATATCTGATAACCCAGTTTTTCTCTACATATTCCAATAAGAGGCTGGATGAATATGGCGGAAATTTCTGGAACAGGACGAGATTTTGCAGAGAGATCATCCAGGATATCCGTAAGAAATGTGGAAAGGATTTTGTGATCGATATCAGATTATCCGGAAGTGAGTTCGTTGAAGGAGGACTCACCATAGAAGACACCAAGGCAATTGCCAGAATCGTTGAAGAAGCCGGCGTGGATATGATCCATGTTTCTCTGGGCAACTATCTTACCTTTGACTGGAATATTCCGAGTGGATACCGTGAGCATGCTCTTATCGCAGAACATGGGCGGGCTGTTAAGGAAGTTGTAAATGTGCCTGTAACTGTAGTAGGACGTATCAACGATCCCTTCCTTGCGGATACAGTGATTGCTTCCGGTCAGGCTGATCTGGTTGGAATGGGACGTGCATCACTTGTAGATCCGGGTATGCCTAACAAAGCAAAAGAAGGAAAGTTTGAAGACATCAGAAGATGTTTTGGGTGTGATGTTGGCTGTATCGGAGTTCTCCTTACAGATAATCCTATTACATGTGTACTTAACCCGGAGCTTGGCTATGAGTGTGATGGTGGAATTAAAGAAGCAGAGATTAAAAAGAATGTTGTGATTGTCGGTGCAGGCCCTGGTGGACTTGAGGCGGCGATCTACGCAGCGAAGAGAGGCCATAAGGTGACTGTATTTGAGAAGGAAGATCATAATGGAGGCCAGTTCTTCTTAGCATCCATTCCTCCGGGAAAAGGAGAGATTACAGATTTCCTGGTATGGCAGACTACTCAATGTGCCAAGCTGGGAGTGGAGATTCGTTATAATACAGAGGCAACCATAGAGAACATACTGGAACTGGAACCGGATCATGTTATCCTGGCCACCGGCGCTACTAACAAGAGACCTCCTATTCCGGGACTTAAAGACGATCCCAGGGTTGTGGATCCGGGTGATGTGCTCACAGGAAAGGTATGGTACGGCAACCAGATTGTTGTAATCGGCGGAGCACTTGTCGGTTCTGAGACATCCCACTTCCTTGCCCAGGAGCTTCGGGATGTCAGCATTGTAGAAATGAGGGGCGAGATAGCTACGGATGCTGTATTCCCGGTTAAGTGTGATATCAATGGATATCTGGATAAGTGGGGAGTACATAAATATGTCAACACCACAGTGAAAGAAATCGTTAAAGAAGGCGTAGTCATCGAAGATACGCTGGGCAATACCAGGACACTTCCCTGTGATCAGATTGTTATAGCAGCTGGCAGGGATCCTTTTAAGCCTCTTGAAACACCTCTTAAGGAGTCAGGAGTTTCCTACACAGTAATTGGTGATGCCAATGGACATCATGAAGCCGGAGAAGCTATGAGAGAGGCGTTCCTGCTCTGCAGAGATTTGTAATAATCTGTAATTAAAAAAAGACAATCGGGATGCCTCTGCAAGGTATTCCGATTATCTTATATCATGACAATTTATAAAGATGGTGCCAGAATCTGGTTGTAATAATGTCTCATTTCCGCAGGAGTATTTCCCGTGTGCTTTTTAAATAATGAATAGAAATACTGCAGATTTGTGTAACCACAATCAGCGGCAATTTTTTTTATGGGTTCATTACTAAAAACCAGACTTTCCTGGGCTTTTCCCAATTTACGTCTCAAAATATACTGATTAACCGTGCAGCCGGTTTCTTCTTTGAATTTATGAGCAAGATGATAAGTACTCATATAGAAATGTCCGGCTAAAGTCTTCAGACTCATGGTTTCACTGACATGGGAGTCGATATAATCAAGAACCTCAGAGATAAATGGGCTAAGATTATGCTGTGCAGAGACTTCGACTGCATCGGTGATCATCATGTTTATGAGTGATAACTCATTCTCAATAGCCTGCCTTGTAAATTCTTCAGACATGATTTCAGGATCAGAACTGATCTCATAGAGGTAGGCAGTCATAGACCGGAGGTAGTCAAAGGCCTTGCCTGTATGGATCGCAGGGCTGATGCCATCGGGGATAAGTGAGTTAGGAGGCAGATCCGGAGCACTGACACCACTGATGCCCAGGCAGTATTGTTCAAAACCATCGTCAGGAGAGGAGAATTCTGAGTGCAGAACACCCGCATTTTTGATTACCAGGTCACCCGGAAGAAGAGTGTATCTAACCCGATTGCATTCGAAATCTGCTTTTCCCGAAATGATCAGCGATATCTCAAGAAGACAGTCATGATTATGTAGAGAAAAACTCCAGGGATCCTTCCCGGCTTCAGCGATGATATGATAGAAAGTCTCAATTTTCAAAGTATTTTCCTGATCGGTGTATCGTTTTACAGGCATTCTCATGACTTCTTCTCCCGATAAATTATTAGAAAATTAATATGATTTACCAATTATAACATATATAACAGAAAGCCTTCAATGTCATAAATTTTTATGATTGTGCCTGATTTGTTTCATATTTGTGCCAAAGGCCTTATGAGGTTATTGAATATTGTATAATATATTCCAAATAATATGCTTGATTTTATTAATCATGAAGATAAATCAGGGGGAAATACAATGATTGTATTGAATAAAGATAATCTGACAGAGTATTTAAAAGACCATATGAAAGAATTGGATTATTCTGAACCG
>JBGVCE010000156.1:0-24767 GCA_045226235.1 Anaerobutyricum sp. | reverse complement strand
GTCGGTGATCTTCCCGTCCCTTGTGATCTGGATCAGCCGTCCTGTCAGAGGATTGATTTCGTTCAGGCTGGCGATGGTTTCCAGGATGATGGTGGACAGCTCAGTAACTTCAATCTCCGGGACGTACCTCTGCCCGATCTCACAGCGGTGGGAGCAGTAGTAATTACAGAGATCCGGATGCTTGTAGGCATCAGCCATCTGGATGATGTCGTAAGGAGTGGGTTCCTGGGTTTCGTATTCAAATTTTTCAATCCGGGCAGGGGAGATGCCGACCATTAAGTCGCTGGCTTTTTCTCTGGTCAGGCCCTGCTCCTCCCGGTAGAGCTGGTAGATGTTTTTGTTTTCTCTGGTCGATTTCTTTCCCACGGTGTGTCCTCCTTGTTATGGATGTATCGTTAATATTGTCTTTCTTAATTTATGATTTTGATAATTAATATATACTTATTATACTATTATACTAGAACTGCCCATGGAGAACAAGAAGGAGGATGTCAGGACAGCTGACAGCTGTCAAATTGACGATTTCATGAAAATAGGGTATCGTATGGGAAAAGGAGGGGAGAGCATGCCATTTAAGATCGTTCGAAATGATATTACAAAGATGAAGACAGAGGCCATCGTCAATACGGCAAATAAACAGGTTGCAGTGGGTCCCGGCTGTGATTATGCGGTGTACCAGGCGGCCGGTTATGACCAACTCTTAACCTACAGGCAGGAGCACATCGGTCCGGTGAAGGAGGGGCAGGTCTTTCTGACACCGGGATTTAACCTGCCGGCCAGATATATCATCCATGCTGTCAGCCCCTTCTATAAGGATGGGAGTCGGGGTGAGGAGAAAAAACTTCGCTCCTGCTACCGAAACAGCCTGGAACTAGCCCGGGAGAAAGGAATCCGGTCCATCGCCTTTCCTCTGATCTCCACCGGAGTATTCGACTATCCCAAGGAGGAAGGGATGCGAATCGCCGTGGATGAGATTCATGCCTTCCTGTTACAAAATGAAATGATGATCTACCTGGTGGTTTTTGATGACAAGGCCACCGGGTTAGGGAAAAAACTTTATCCGGACCTGGAGGCATACATCGACCGCAATTATGTGGAGAAAAAAAGCTGGGAAGAATATGCCCCGGATTATATGGCGGTGGCAAGTGCCCCCGAGGACAGGCCTAGGAGGCGGCGGTTTCATCTGAACCGGCCCGGTGCCGTAAAAAAGGAGGAGAAACCTCTTCCTAGCATACAGGCCTACGGCAGTCAGATGGAGGACATGTATGACTACGATGACATGCTGGAGAATCTGGAGGAGAAGCTGAAAGAAAGACTTAACCACAGGTCCGACACCTTCTCCCAGTATCTGCTCTATCTGATTGAGTCTAAAGGGCTTAGCAATGCAGATGTGTGGAAAAACGCCATCGTGGATAAAAAGGTTTTCTCCAAGATCAAAAATAATAAGAACTATCACCCTAACAAGAGAACTGCCCTCTGCCTCTGCGTGGGAGCCAGGCTGAACATGGACGAGACCAGAGACCTGCTGGCCCGGGCGGGTTATGCCCTCTCGCCCTGCGATATGACAGATATCATTTTTTCCTATTTTATTGAAAATGGGATCTATGACATGATTGAACTGGATATCCAGCTGGAGGGACACGGACTGCCTTGCATCATTTCCTGACAGTTCCTGACAACCATTTTTCTGAGATTTTTCGGTCGCTTCGCAAGCGACCGTTTTTTTATCTGCCTGGTCTATAATGGGGTCAAGAAAGAACAAGGAGGTAATGAATATGCGTAAAGATCTGACAGAAGTAGTTTTTATCTTAGACAGAAGTGGTTCCATGAGTGGGCTGGAGGCAGACACCATGGGGGGATTCAACTCCATGGTTGAAAAGCAGAAAAAGGAGGAAGGAGAAGCATATCTATCCACGGTTCTCTTTGATGACCGCACGGAAGTCCTCTATGACAGAGTACCCATCGCCAAGGTGGAACCCATGAATGACAAGCAGTATTATGTAAGGGGATGTACGGCTCTGCTGGATGCTTTGGGCGGTGCCATCCACCACATCGGAAATGTGCACAAGTACGCCAGGGAGGAAGATCGTCCGGAGAAAACTCTATTCATCATCACCACCGATGGTATGGAAAATGCCAGTCGCAGATATTCCTATGATCAGGTGAGGAAGATGGTGGAAAACGCCAAGGCAAAGTACGGCTGGGAATTCATCTTCCTGGGAGCTAATATTGATGCCATCGGTATGGCAGGACGTTTCGGGATCAGTGCGGACAGAGCCATCAATTACGAAAGTGATGAAATCGGAACAAGACTTAATTATGAAGCCATGGGAGTAGCGGTCAGCGCCTTCCGGAAGGCCGGCAACCCCGTCGAGAGAGCCAAAGCCATGGATGAAAGCTGGGACTGCGTCCGGGAGGATTACAAAAAACGCCATAAAAAAAGACGGTAAGTTTTACTTTACCGCCTCGTCTGCTCCAAACAGTATGGATGCTTTCTTTTCATTGGAGGTTACGATACCGATCGATGCCATATCCTCCGGGAGACCCAGGACTTCCCGCAGGGCGGGATCCAGGTTGCCGATTACCATGCCAATAGGCTCGTCAGAGCCGGTGTGCTTGTAGGGATTCATCTGGGTTTTGTCCTTATCCATGGTATCACCTCTTCCTATCTTGTAAGAATCTGTTTTTTACATTTTTATTCTAACACAGATAGGCAGAAAGCAGTAGTGGGAATGATTTCGTTGTTTTTTCTTTATTTTTCACCAGTGGGAGTCCGTCGCGGATGCAATATGCATCACAACCGGATTATACATTGCAACTTTGATGCATTTTCTCTGTTTTAGGCATAAAAAATGAATAATCATGAATTAATTACTTCATAATCTTGACATATGGCTGATAATATGCCATACTTACACAAGGACTAAAGCGCTTCGTGAGCCGGGGCGCTTTCTTTGTATCGTGAAAAACATCTTAATCAAAATCTAAAAAAAGGAGAGAGAAAGATTATGAAGATGATTGAGAGTGTAAACGGTGTTCTGAATGGTATCGTCTGGGGTTGGCCGGCTCTGATCCTCCTGGGATTTGTCGGAGTCCTGATGACCTTAATGACCCGTTTCTTCCAGCTGACACATTTCAAACACTGGATGAAGAATACCATCGGTGCGATCTTTGGGGACCGTCACGTGACGAGCCATACCGAGGACCACACTATCTCCCAGTTCCAGTCCCTGTGTACTGCCCTTGCAGCTACGGTAGGTACCGGTAACATCGTTGGTGTGGCCGGCGCTATCGCAACAGGTGGTCCCGGTGCGGTATTCTGGATGTGGCTGATCGCATTCTTCGGAATGATGACCAACTATTCTGAGAACGTTCTGGGTATTCTTTACCGTAGAAAAAACAGCAAAGGTGCCTGGGCCGGCGGCGCTATGTACTATCTTCGCGATGGTCTCGGCAGCAAGCCCGGATGTAAGACCATCGGTACCGTTCTGGCTGTATTGTTCTCCTGCTTCTGTCTTCTGGCTTCCTTCGGAATCGGTAACATGAGCCAGGTTAACAGTATGGTTACAAACGTGAATACCGCTTTCGGTATCCCGAAAATCGGGACAGGCGTCTTCCTCTTTATCGCCGTATCTCTGGTTATCATCGGCGGAATTAAGAGAATCGCTACCATCACAGAGAAAATCGTACCTTTCATGGTTGTGGCTTATCTGATCGGCACCCTGATCATCATCGGTATGCATGTCACTGCAATCCCTGCAGTATTCGTATCTATTTTCAAGGGAGCATTCGCTCTTAAGTCCGTGGGTGGCGGAATCGTTGGTTCCGGTATCGCTCTGGCGATGAAGATGGGAATGAAGCGAGGCGTCTTCTCCAACGAAGCAGGTCTTGGTTCTTCCGTTATGGTTCATTCCAGCTCCAACGTTAAGGAGCCGGTTCGCCAGGGTATGTGGGGAATCTTCGAGGTATTTGCAGATACCATCATCGTATGTACCCTTACGGCTCTGACCATCTTAAGTTCCGGAGCCATCGACCTTGATACCGGTATGATGACTGAAGCAGCGGAAGCGGTTGGATCCAGCTCTCTTATGAGCTATTCCTTCGGCCAGACCTTCGGCAGAGCAGGATCCGGCTTTGTAGCCCTTGCTATCCTTCTCTTCGCTTACTCCACCGTTCTGGGATGGAGCCACTACGGCGCAACAGCATGCGAGTATCTCTTCGGGGAAGCTTCCACCAAGATTTACCGCATCTTCTTCGTATTGATCGTGCTGGCAGGTTCAGTTATGGAAGCTCAGCTGGCATGGGATATCTCTGATACCTTCAATGGTATGATGATGATCCCCAACTTGATTGGTGTTCTGGTTCTGTCGCCATTGGTTATGGAATGTACCAAGAACTATGTCGACCGTCACTTCCATAATAAAAACATCCGGCCTATGCTGTCCATGTTTGAGGACATCCAGGCTGAGCAGGAAGAGGGATTAAAGGTAGAACCGGAATGATCCGGAAGAAAAAATGAATTAAAGCATAAAAATAACCGGCAGTTCGATGTGAGTTCTGCCGGTTTTTTTATCCATTTATATAAACAAAATGGCAGCCACCTGTAAGTGGCTGCCGAAGGAGAGAAAAGTATGAAAAAATGTAAAAAAATCTTTATTGCACTTGGCTTATTGTTAATATACAAGATAAATATAAATTTCTTATAAGCAAAAACTAACGATTTTCTGACGAAATAATAAAGAAATAGTTATAATGGCCAGCCACTTAAAAAAGGGCACAAAAAAATCGGGGTAACAAGATTCGAACTTGCGACCTCACGGCCCCCAGCCGTGCGCTCTAACCAAACTGAGCCATACCCCGATAAACGCTGTATCTCCGACTAAGGATTACTCCTGCTCCCATAAGGGAAAAACATGTCTTGATTTAACGTTCCAGCATATATTAGCTCATTTTAAAAAAAAATACAAGTGTTTTTTTATTATTTTTTACAACTACCATTCTTATAGGAAATGTGATACTCTGTCAGATGAAATAAAAGCAGCCCGATAAATCTCAGGAAATGAGATCGGAAATATGAAAACAGAAACGAGGGAAAGAACGATGAGAGAACTATGGACCCTCTTTATCACATTTGCCAGGATAGGGGGATTTACCTTTGGAGGTGGCTATGCCATGCTCCCCATGCTTCAAAAAGAAGTGGTGGAGAACAGGCATTGGGCTACGGAAGAAGAACTGATGGACTATTATGCAGTGGGACAGTGTACCCCTGGTATCATCGCTGTCAACACAGCCACCTTTGTGGGCTACAAGAAAAAGGGAATTATCGGGGGAATTGCCGCCACACTGGGTGTGGTTGCGCCTTCCCTGGTGATCATCATGATCATAACCGCCTTTATTAAGAACTTCGCCCAGCTGGAGATGGTCCAGCACGCTCTGGCAGGAGTCAGGGTCTGTGTCGTTGTACTGGTATTTGATGCCGTGTTTAAGCTTGCGAAGAAATCACTGGTGGATGCCGCTGCATTCCTGATCTTCTTCCTGGTGATGGCTCTGTCTTTCTTTACAGATGTCCCCACCTACATGCTGGTTATCGCTGCGGGACTGGCCGGGATCATCATAAGGGTGGTTCTAGAGAAAAAGAAAGCAAATGAGGAGGTGGGATCATGATTCTCTTACAGTTATACTGGGAATTTTTTAAGACGGGCCTATTTACCATAGGCGGCGGTCTGGCTACCCTGCCTTTCCTCTATGAGATGCAGGCCAAGACCCACTGGTTTACCGTAAATGACATCGCCAATATGGTGGCAGTCTCTGAATCCACACCGGGACCTATGGGTGTCAACATGGCCACCTTCACCGGCTTTACCATTGCAGGGATTCCAGGAGGGATCATCGCCCCTCTGGGCCTGATCACCCCATCTGTCATCATTATTATCATTGTGGCAAATATATTGGAGCGATTTAAGACAAACAAATATGTCCAGTATGGCATGTACGGCCTTCGGGCTGCATCCACAGGCCTGATCTTCGTGGCGGGTTTAAGTGTGGCCCAGATTGCTTTCCTGCAGACGGACCTCTTTGCCCGGACCCACAATATGGCAGACCTGTTCCGGCCAGTGGCCATCGTATTCGGCATCCTGCTTTTTATCCTGTATAAGGTGACGAAGAAGCATCCAATCCTGTATATCCTGGGATCTGCAGTGGTAGGGATGGTACTGTTGCTATAGTTTTTCACAATTGAATCGAGATGCGAATTAATTAATACTAATTTATAATAAACTTGTTATTTATAATGTACATATGATAATATTGTAGCTAAATAATGATTGGATTTCGATATTTGTATTTCATGGAAGTGGAGGAATCGTATGGATAAAATAGCTGTTTTAATCCCATGTTACAATGAAGAAAAGACGATTGAAAAGGTTGTGAAGGACTTCAGGGAAGTATTGCCCGAATCCAGGATTTATGTTTATGATAATAATTCGACAGACAGAACCGGTGAGATTGCCGAGAAGGCAGGAGCCATCGTTCGTCAGGAATATAAACAAGGAAAAGGGAATGTCATACGCAGGATGTTTCGTGAGATAGATGCCCAGTGTTATATTATGGCAGATGGTGATGATACTTATCCGGCAGCCTCAGCTATAGAGATGTCACAATTGGTTCTTGAAAAAAAGGCGGATATGGTTGTGGGGGACAGATTATCATCTACATATTATCAGGAGAATACAAGACCCTTCCATAATTTTGGAAATAACCTTGTGAGGAAAGTAATAAACTATATATTCAAATCCGATGTAAAAGATATCATGACGGGATATCGTGCCTTCAGCTACCAGTTTGTGAAAACATTTCCTGTCCTGTCACAGGGGTTTGAAATTGAGACCGAGATGACAATCCACGCTGTGGATAAAAATATGTCCATCGAAAATGTGATTGTAAATTATAAAGATCGACCTCAAGGGAGTGAGTCTAAATTAAATACTTATAGTGATGGCTTTAAAATATTGCTGACGATATTTAATATGTTTCGCAGATATAAACCACTCAGGTTTTTCACTTCCCTTGCACTAATCCTGGCAATGTTTGCTTCTGTATTATTTATACCGGTATTTTTATCCTTCCTGGCTGTCAGAAGAGTAGAACGGTTTCCTACTCTGATTGCCAGCGGATTCATTATGATGTCTTCGATTATTGCGTTCTTTATGGGCTTATTGCTGGATGACAGTAAAAATAAAAGCAGCCAGGAATTCGAATATAAATTACAGATGATTCATGATCAGTACATCAGGAAGATTGATTGTCAGATGGGAAGGAAGCAGGTAAAGTGATATGAAGAAGGAAACCGATCTAAAGAATAAGAAGATGCTCTTGGTTTGTCTGCTTCTTGCTATGTATACCTCTTTTGGTTTGTCGATAAATATTTTGGCCATGGGTGAAGATGAAATATTGGAAAAATTCAGTGTGCAAGATTCTTTTGCCAGGTCATATGCCTGTTTTATGGCGAGCCTGAGAGATTTAGGCGCAGGCACTCTGATTTTCAGTCTCTGCGCTGTGGCTGTTTTTTTCCTCTTTCTGTCAGCTTTCAGGAACAGATATCATAGATCTGAGATTATTATTTGCATACTGATATCCACTGTTTTTGCATTGAGCCACTGGGTTGGCATTATATTTGCCCAACATGACTCATGGGATACATTTTTAAAAAACGATTACCTGAAACTGAAAAATCTGATTTATATCTCATCATGGAGTTTGATTGTGTTTGCGGTACTTCTTGTATTGACAACTTACACAAAAAAGGGCTTTTTTTCTGAGACAGCAAATAATCTTGATTACAATAAGGTATCCTCATCGAAAGATCAGAATCACCTCCGAAGGGTGTTTTTTGCAAGCTTTGCAATACTTCTGGTATGCTGGTTGCCTTACTATGCGTCATTTTGGCCGGGGGTCTTACATGGAGATGTCTGCGCGCAATTGGTTCAATATTATCATTATCCCACCTCATTTCAGGGCAGATGGGTGACAGATGGAGTTACAACTGTATATAGCAATGACCATCCTCTTATTCATACATTATATGTTGGAAAGATTCTGAACTGGGGAGTAAAAATCGGGCGGCTTGATATAGGGATATCTATGATAGTTACTATACAGATGATATGCTTTATTATTGCTTTCTCCTTTTTGATAACGACCCTGTACCACTTTCAAATTCATTCTGGCTTATTAAGGGGTCTGCTGGCAATCTATGCTTTATGTCCCGTTTTTCCTATGTATTCCATTATGATTAGTGGAGATACCTTGCTGGCGCTTGTATTTTTATTGTTTGTCACGGCAATGATTTGGATTTATAAGTCGGACGGAGCTGTGACGCGGTCAAAAAGATTTCTGGGAGCTGTTTTTTTGCTGGTTTTTTTGATGGGAGCAGTAAAAAACCAGGGAATATATATCTGCATCGTAACAATAGTTGCTGTTCTGTTCTGTTATCACAGACAATGGAAGCGAATATGTATCGCTATGGTATTACCGATTCTGATTTTCTTTTTTGGGTATCAGGGACTCTTTTTTCAGGAATATCATGTAAAAAGTGTAGGAAAGCAGGAGGCATTATCACTTTTCTTTCAACAAACAGCAAGATATATTAAATATCATGATGAAGAAGTTACAGCAGAAGAAATGGAAGCTATCGATGCGGTTCTTGACTATCAGACAATTGCCGAAAACTATGATGCCAATAAATCAGATGCTGTCAAATCCACCTTTAAAGAGACTGCTTCATCAAAAGACATGAAAAACTATTTTTCAGTCTGGTTTAAAATGGGACTAAAACATCCTGTAGAATACTTACAGGCCTCTGTGTCAGGCACATGGAAATACTATAGTCCTGGTGTCTATAAACGAATGAATGTATTCTATAACAAAATTGCCACATTAAGAAGCTATTATGAGAGAAGAAAGAGCCTGTATGAGGGAATTTTGCCGGAGAAATTCATAGATCAATTATCCTATATACCGCCAGAAGAAAGAATCATTCAGCGGGAAAAAATGAATGCATTTATCACTCTCCTGGAATATGTTCCAGTCATAAACTGGATGATTCTTCCCGGGTATATGACATGGATTATGATAGGTGGATACTATATAATGTGGCATAAAAAGCGTTATAAAATGATGGTAATTTTCCTGCCGGTGTTCCTTGTGTTTGGAGTATGTTTGCTTTCGCCGGTTAATGGGAATGTAAGATACTATTTTCCTGCTTATACCATCATACCTGCCATGGTAGGTATGGCGCTGAACAATACGGATGAAATTGGAATTGAAGACGGTAAGGGTAGAGTTTAGATATGCTTAAGAAACTTGGTGAGGAACAAAAAACAATTGTTATATATATATTGTTTGGAGGTCTTGCGTTCGTAGTCAGCATGATCTCATATATCGTATTTCTTAGATTATCTAATGGCAATGCATTAACAGCAAATGTTTTTTCCTGGATATGTGCCGTAACATTTGCATATATTACGAATCGAATCTGGGTATTCCATAGCAGAAGCACTGGGTTTCGGGAAATTGTCCGGGAGGCTATTTTATTTTTTGCGGGCAGAATTGTGACGCTTATCATGGAGGAGGGCATTCTCTTTATAGGAATCAACGTGATGGGTATTGATAAAATAATTGTGAAAGTCATTGCCCAGATTATAGTCATTATAAGCAATTATATAATTAGTAAAGTATTTGTTTTTTAAATAACAGAGGTAGAAGCTATAATTATATATGCAAAATTCATGAATGTTTATTGACGAAAGCACCTAAATGGTGATAATCTAGTACATAACAATTAGTGTTACTATACAACTATGATTTCATGAGTGGGAGGAAAAACTATGAAAAGATTAGGAGCACTTTTGCTTGTCAGCATTATGGCAGTTTCTATGCTCGCTGGCTGCGGCTCATCCAACAAGGAAACCGCAGAGGGTGGATTCCTTAAGGAAGGAACCCTTATGGTTGGAGCAGAGATCGGCTATCCGCCGATGGAGTACTTTGATGAAGACGGAAGCACACCGATCGGTTTTGACGTTGAGCTGGCTCAGGCCCTGGCTGATGATATGGGCGTGAAGCTGGAGCTGGTTGATACCGCATGGGACGGCATCTTTGCAGGTGTTGATACCGATAAGTATGACGTGATTATGTCTTCTGTAAGTTTCACTCAGGACAGAGATGAGAACTATCTGCTTTCCGATCCTTACATCGCAAACGCACCGGTTCTGGTAGTTCCTAAGGATTCCGACATCACAAGTATCGAAGAAACCAAGGGCAGAACCATCGCCGTACAGATGGAGACCACAGCAGACTATATCGTTCAGGATTACAACGAAGAAGGTCTTGGCGCAGATCTCCGCCAGTATGAGAAGGTTATCAATGCATTTGACGAGCTTAAGGCAGGCCGTGTGGATTCCGTATGTACAGACTCCGTGGTGGCTGCATATTATCTGGGAGATGCTGCTTCAGACTATAAGACTGTATGGCAGTCCCCGACCAAAGAGCCTATCGTTATGTGCATGAAGAAGGGAAATGATACACTGAAAGAGAAACTTGAGGCTTCCCTTAACAATCTGAGAGACAGCGGCAAATTATCTGAGATCTGTGTTAAATATTTCGGAAACGATGATCCGATCAAATAATTACAAAGATTGTTTTTAGAAAAGATATCGGTTGGTAAATCCATCTGATTGATCAGAAATGTTGCGAAGTTGCCGGATGTTGCACATGCAGCTCCGGCAATTTTTTATAGCATAATATTGACAAAATAAATATTATGCTATAAAAAATACTTTGCAGAGCATTCTGCAAGGTTTTGTATTCGCAGATAATAAAAATGACTAGAACGGAGATTATTTATGAGTAGTTTTGAAAAAATCCTGATGTGGATTCCACAGCTTCTCAACGGAGCTAAGCTGACCATCATCATGACGATCCTTTCGGTAGGTATCGGATTGTTCTTCAGTGTATTCCTTGCTTTGGGAAAGATGTCCAAGAATCCGGTTTTCCGGCTTCCCTGTAGTGCCTACATCTTTTTCTTCCGGGGAACCCCCCTCCTGATGCAGATATATTTCATTTATTTCGGACTGCCGCAGTTCAACCCCAAACTGACCATCAAGAGTGCCTTCGTGGCTGCCCTGATCGCTTATGTAATGAATTCGGCGGCTTATCTGGCGGAGAATATCCGGGCCGGTATCCAGTCCATCGATCACGGACAGTTTGAGGCGGCTAAGGCCCTGGGTATGACCTACGGGCAGACCATGAGGCTGATCATCATTCCCCAGACAGTGCGCCGACTGATTCCTCCGGTAGGTAATGAGTTTATCATGGTATTGAAGGATGTATCTCTGGTAGCAATCATCGGTCTTACCGACCTGACCAAGACAACCCGTGCGATCTCATCTTCATCCGCCACGGCTCTTGTTTACATCCCTGCCATGATCATCTATCTGATCATCACGGCATTCTTCACCTTCGTCTTCAATTACCTGGAGAAGAAGAATTCGGTATATGAATAGGAGGTCGCCATGTCTATTATCCGTACAGAAAATCTATGTAAGAGTTTCGGGGAACTGCAGGTTCTAAAAAATGTAAACCTCACGGTGAATCCCGGGGAAGTAATCGTAATCATCGGGCCTTCCGGCGCCGGCAAATCCACCTTCCTTCGTTCTCTGAATACTTTGGAAACCATAACCGAGGGCAGCATCTATATCGAGGATGAGTTGTTCTGCCGGGCCGAAAAGGGACATATCGTGGAAAAAATGGCCCCTGATGCCCACAAAGCAGCCTTGCTGGAGATGGGTATGGTTTTCCAGCGTTTTAATCTCTTCCCCCATAAAACGGTGAGGGAGAATGTAGAGATTGCCCCCATCCATGTCCGTAAGGTCAGCCAGGAAGAGGCAGCCAGAAGAGCAACAGACCTCCTGGAGAGAGTAGGCCTTTCCGACAAGGCGGACGAGTATCCCAACCGTTTATCCGGCGGACAGCAGCAGCGTGTGGCCATCGCAAGAGCCCTGGCCATGGAACCCAAAATCATGCTCTTTGACGAGCCTACCTCCGCCCTGGACCCTGAACTGGTAGGGGAGGTTCTGACTGTTATGAAGGACCTGGCCCAGCAGGGTATGACCATGGTGGTGGTAACTCACGAGATGGGCTTTGCCAAGGAAGTGGCTGACCGGGTAATCTTTATGGCTGACGGGGAGATCCTGGAGGAGAAGACTCCGGAAGCTCTCTTCTCTAACCCGGAACACCCCAAGGCACAGCAGTTCCTTGCCAGCGTTTTATCATAAGATTTATGATACCTATGCATACAATCGAACAATACCAAAATATTACTGATACAAACCGGCCGGTTATGGCCGGTTTTTCTGATATTTTACCTATTTATCGCTTTTAAGGGTTGAATTTTTTCTTGAAATAGCCATTTGTCAGTGATATAATACCTATGTTTTGTAGGTGTATTGTTTTACGCTAAATAATTTTATGAGGAGGAAGAAACCATGAAAAAGTCAATTTTGGCGCTTGTGCTTGCGATGGCTATGATCGCAGGACTTGTGGGCTGTGGCAGCAGTGGCGGCGGAAAAGCCGAAGATTCCACACAGGCAGCAGCTCCGGCAGCCGGCGGATCTGATCTTAAGGTTATGATCGAGACGGGCGTTGAGTCCCTGGATCCTCAGGTTGCTACCGACGGAACATCTTTTGAGTTCATCGCGAACTACACAGATGGTCTGATGCAGATGGATGCGGACGGACAGCCGATTCCGGCCATTGCAGAATCTTATGAAGTCTCCGAGGACGGTACAGAGTATACCTTCCATCTGAGAGATGCAAAGTGGAGTAACGGGACACCTGTCACTGCAGCAGACTTCGTGTTTGCATGGCAGAGAGCTGTAGATCCGGCCCTTTCTTCTGAGTATTCCTACATGCTCAGCGATATCGGCCAGATTGTCAATGCAGCTGAGATTATTGCAGGTGAGAAGGACAAGAGCGAGCTTGGTGTCACAGCAGTGGATGATAAGACACTCAAGGTTGCGCTGAAAGTTCCTGTCAGCTATTTCTTAAGCCTGATGTATTTCCCGACCTACTATCCGATGAACGAAGAGTTCTTCAACAGTGTTGGCGACAATTATGGTACCAGCGCAGATACCGTATTAAGCAACGGTGCATTTATCGTGGATGATTACACTGTAGCAGGTAATGCGCTTCACCTTACCAAGAACCCTGATTACTGGGATGCTGACAGAGTACAGCTTTCCGGCATCAGCTATCAGGTAATCCAGGATTCCCAGCAGGCTCTCATGAGCTACCAGAACGGCGACCTTGATACCACCCTCATCAATGGTGATCAGGTTGACCAGGTTCAGGGAAGCGAAGAATTCCAGGCAATCGGTGCAGGATACCTCTGGTATGTAAGCCCTAACATCGACGCAGTTGACGCATTAAAGAACCTCAACATCCGTATGGCGCTTACCATGGCTATCGACCGTGAAACCATCACCAGAGACGTACTGAAAGACGGATCCAATCCTTCTTACCGTGCAGTTCCGAAGGATTTCTGTACGGGTCCTGATGGCAAGGATTTCTCCGAAGATCAGGAGATGCATAAAGACGTATGTAACTTTGATGCTGCAAAGGCAGCTGAATTCTGGAAGAAAGGTCTGGAAGAATTAGGCATGGACAGCCTTGAACTCGAGATGATCGTTGATGATGACGATGCTCCGAAGAAAGTTTCTACTGTCCTGAAAGAGCAGTGGGAGACCACTCTTCCCGGACTGACTGTATCTTTAAGAACAGAGCCTAAGAAACAGAGAGTAGAAGATATGCAGGATGGTAACTTCCAGCTGGCTCTTACCCGTTGGGGACCGGACTACGCCGATCCTATGACATACCTTGGTATGTGGGTTACCGGAAATGACAACAACTATGGTCTCTGGAGCAATGAAGACTACGATGCCATCATCACAGAATGTACCATCGGCAAGACTGCCATGGACGCAGAAGATCGTTGGGCAGAGCTCTTCAAGGCAGAAGAAATCGTATTAAACGAAGCAGTAATCTTCCCGATCTACGGTCAGTGCAATGCTGAGATGCTTAGCTCCAAGGTTACCGGTATCGAATTCCATCCGGTAGCACTTAACCGTGTATACAAGAATGCTGTTAAAGCAGAATAATCTGTAACTATATGTCAGGAATCGTCTTAAGATCCTGAATACCGGGCCGTACAATTCAGTACATTGTGCGGCCCCTTTTTGAACGATAATCTATTCGCATATCCCTGAGAGGAGAGTTAACGTGAAAAAATACGTTGCGAAGCGTGTGATCACCGCAATATTTACTTTACTGGTCATACTGCTTGTACTCTTTATCCTCATGCAGCTGATGCCCGGTTCTCCCTTTAACGATGAGAAGCTGACGGCAGATCAGAAGGCCGCTCTCTATGCCAAGTACGGGCTGGATCAGCCGGTAGTCATCCAGTTTGGCCGCTATGTTGTTAACATGCTGCGTGGAGATTTTGGAGTTAGTTATAAGATTTCGAAAAATACACCCATCGCCCAGCTGATCGCTGTGCGACTTCCGGTGTCTATTGCCATTGGAGGCTATGCAGTGGCCCTTGGTGCCCTTGTGGGTCTTATCCTGGGCCTCATCGCGGCCCTGTTCCGGGATACCATACTGGATACCCTGTGTACGGTCATATCGGTTATCGGTGTGTCTGTGCCTTCCTATGTATTTGCCCTGGCCTTAAGCTTCCAGTTTGGCTATAAATGGCATCTCTTCCCCATGTTGTATAATACTGCCGAGGCGCTGAATTCCAGTGTCCTGCCCAGTATCTCCCTGTCCATGTTTACCATGGCGTCCATCGCCCGTTTTACCAGGACGGAGATGCTGGAAGTTATGCAAAGTGAGTACATGCTTCTTGCTGAGAGTAAAGGTATATCAGGGGGAGCCCTGATCTTCCGCCATGCTCTCCGCAATGCTTTGATCCCTATCATCACGGTTCTGGCACCTCTGATCGTGGACCTGATGACAGGTTCTCTGGTGGTGGAGAAGATTTTCTCCATCCCGGGAGTGGGTTCGCTTCTGGTTAATGCGATCCAGTCCAATGATTATAACGTGGTAATTTCGCTGAGTTTTATCTACTCAGCCTTGTATATCGCCATCATGCTGGTTGTGGACATCCTCTATGGCATCATTGACCCGAGGATCCGTCTGGCCAAGGATGACGCTTAAGGAAGGTGGTACGCAGATATGTTTAAGAAAAATAAAGCGGCTGCCACCCCGGTAGCTGTCGTCAATACTTACGTGCCGGTGGATTCGGATTTTGTCTTAAAGGAAAATGTGGGCGATCTTGAGATTGATACTAACTTTAAGGCCCAGAGCTTCTGGAAGGAAGTGTCCTATCGATTCTTCCGCAAGGGAAGCGCTGTCTTTGGCATGATTATGATTCTTCTGATTACGATCATGGCCATCATCGGTCCCGGCATGAATGATTATACCTACTCCGGCCAGATTCTGGCGGAGAAGAGCCTGGCGCCCCGTGTGCAGGGCCTGGAAAATATGGGAATCTTTGACGGTTCCGAGAAAATGAACACGGTAAACGGTGTTCAGGTAGTGAACAATTATAAAGATAAAGGGCTGGATAATACCTATTATTGGTTTGGATCCGATAATTTCGGACGTGACATCTGGACCCGTACCTGGCATGGGGCCAGAGTGTCTCTGATCATCGCGGTGGTGGCCGCGGTAATCGATATGATCATCGGTATGAGTTACGGTCTGATCTCCGGTTATTTCGGAGGGAAGACGGATATGGTCATGCAGAGGATTCTGGAGATAGCCAACTCGATTCCCCGACTGGTTATCGTTACCCTTCTTCTCCTGGTATTCAAGCCGGGTATGCTGACCATCATCATCGCCCTTATGCTTACTGAGTGGGTGGGTATGAGCCGTATCGCCAGGGCAGAGATGCTGAAACTGAAAGAGCAGGAATTCGTTCTGGCATCCAGGACTCTGGGAGCCGGAAGCTTCCACATCATTTTCAGGGAAGTACTCCCCAATATCATCGGACCGATCATCACACAGGTTATGTTCTCTATCCCGACGGCGATCTTCACGGAGGCCTTCCTGTCCTTCGTTGGTCTGGGTATTCCTGTGCCTCAGTGTTCTCTGGGTTCCCTGATCTCGGATGGATTCAACAGTTTCACCACCCATCCTTATCAGATCGTTGCACCCATCCTGGTGATGGCTTTTCTGATGCTGTCCTTCAACCTTGTGGCTGACGGTATGAGAGAAGCTCTGGATCCCAAGATGAAAGGAATGTGAGGTGGATGATATGGCAGAATATAATGAGAAGATTCTAGATATCAAAAATCTCGATATCACATTTAAAACCATAGCAGGCCCTATCCATGCCATCCGCGGGATCAACGTGGACCTGATGAAGGGCGAGACCGTAGCCATCGTAGGCGAGTCCGGTTCCGGCAAGTCCGTAACCATGAAGGCCGCCATGGGCATTCTGGCCCAGAATGCGGTGGTAAACAGCGGTACCATTGAATTTACTTTCACCGGGGACAATGGGGAGAAAGAAACGGTAGATATCCTGAAACAGAGTAAGAGCTGGATCCGTAAGAACATCAACGGAAGAAGGATCTCCATGGTATTCCAGGATCCCATGACTTCCCTTGACCCCACCATGAATATCGGAAAACAGATTATGGAGGGCATGATCTGGCATTATAAGACTCCCAAGCAGGAAGCCTATGCCAAGGCTGTCCAGCTTCTGAAGGAAGTCGGCATCGAGGATGCCGAGAAACGAATGAAGAATTATCCCCATCAGCTGTCCGGCGGTATGAGACAGAGGGTGGTTATCGCCATTGCTTTGGCCTGTGATCCGGACCTCCTGATCTGCGATGAGCCCACCACGGCTCTGGATGTAACCATCCAGGCCAAGATTCTGGAGCTGATCAAGAAGGTACAGAGGGAGAGGGGTATTTCCGTTATCTACATCACCCACGACCTTGGTGTTGTAGCCAAGGTTGCGGACTATGTAAATGTAATGTATGCAGGGAAAATCGTGGAGACGGGCAAGATCAATGAGATCTACTATGATCCGCGTCACCCCTATACCTGGGGCTTGCTTTCCGCCATGCCGGATCTGGATACTGACGATGACCGTCTGTATACCATACCCGGATCACCGCCTAACCTGATTCGTGAGCCGGCGGGGGATGCCTTCGCCATGAGAAACCGGCAGGCACTGGTGGTGGACGATAAGGTAGATTCACCGATGTTTAAGATTACGGATACCCACTATGCGGCAACCTGGCTCCTGGATCCGAGAGCACCGAAAGTGGAGATGCCTATAGAATTGAAACACAGGATTGAAAGAATGAAGAAGGAGGCGGAAGATTATGGCAGCACAATATAATCAGGAACCCCTTCTTAAAGTGGAAGGCCTTAAGCAGTATTTTCCAATCAGCAGGACATTTACCGTTAAGGCGGTGGACGATGTCAGCTTCGAGATCTACCCCGGGGAGACCTATGGCCTCGTTGGGGAATCCGGCTCCGGGAAATCCACCATCGGCCGAAGCGTAATCCGCCTCTATAAGCCCACTGCCGGAAAGATTATCTTTGACGGGCAGGATATCAGTGGAAAGATGTCCAGAAATGTGGAATCAGACCTTCGTGTGAAGATGCAGATGATCTTCCAGGATCCCATGGCGTCCCTGAACCCGCGAAAAACCGTGGGGGATATCATCGGGGAAGGCCTGGATATTCATAGGATGTACAAAACAAGGGATGAAAGGCAGGAGAAGATCAGCCGGATTCTGAAGAAGGTCGGTCTGGCTCCGGAACACCACAGCCGCTATCCTCACCAGTTTTCCGGTGGACAGAGACAGCGTGTGGGTATCGCCAGAGCCTTGATCATGGATCCTAAGCTGATCATCGCTGACGAGTGTATTTCGGCTCTGGATGTATCCATCCAGGCCCAGGTGGTAAACCTGATGAAGGATATCCAGCAGGAGACTCACTCCGCCTATCTCTTCATTGCTCATGACCTTTCCATGGTTAAATATATCTCGGACCGTATCGGAGTTCTGCATCTTGGGCACATGCTGGAGACGGGAACGACGGAAGAGATCTTTGCAAGACCGATGCACCCTTATACCAGGAGTCTGCTCTCCGCGATTCCCGCACCGAATCCGATTCTGGAGAAGCAGCGGGTCTCCATGAGCTATGATTACCGGACCTCCGGGATTAACTACGATGAGGGGACCGATCATCTGGTAGAAGGCACCCATTACGTGCGTTGCACGGATGCTGAGTTTGACCGGTGGATGGAAGAGACAGCATCCATGTAAACTGTCTTAAACAATTTTTATATTAATAATGGAGTAAATGGGATTCTAGAGTTCATAGGATCCCATTTTTTTAATATTGTCAGCCGGAAAAGTACAAAAACAATTGTAAAAAAAGGGACAGATGGGATATAGTAATAGATAAGTAAGAAGAGAAGAACTGTCAGGATGAACCAGTATGATGAAGAAACTATTTGATGAGATTCCATTTCTGGAAAATGATAAGATAATTTTAAAAAAGATGGAGGATTCAGATGCCCGGGAACTGGAGAGAATGACCAGGAGTGATCATGTCTACCGCTACCTGCCCACTTTCTTATTTGAGCAGAAATATGAAAATAAACATGATGTAATCCGGCGCTTCTATGAGGAGTGTTTCCCGGAGAAAGAGGGTATCTTCCTGGGGATTTACCGGAAAGAGAATTCTGATGCTGTTTTCTGTGGCATCGCCGAATTCTACGGTTTTCGGGATCCGGTCCATAAGATCAGTATCGGTTATCGGTTACTGGAAGAGTATTGGGGGCAAGGGATTGCCAGTATGGCGGTTTCCCTGATGGTTGATTATCTCTACGGACAGACAGAGATTGAGATTATTACCGCCAGCACCATGATAGAGAATCAGGCATCTGCCAGCGTGCTGCGGAAGAATGATTTTGTACTGGTGAATTCCAATGTGGGGGAGGACTGGGGATTTCCCGAGCCTACCATGGTGGACAAATGGATTCGATGAAATCGATGATGATGAAGGAAGTCTGATCGGATGGATCAGAATTAGATAATAAGAGGTAAAGAACATGAGAGATTTATCGCATATCCGGACGGTGATTGTAAAGGTGGGGTCTTCCTCCCTGACCAATGACCAGGGGATTATCGACGAGGAGAAGATGCTGAAGATCGTATCTCAGTTGGCCTATATCAAGAGGAAAGGTATGGATGTCATTCTGGTGTCCTCCGGGGCTCAGGCGGCAGGTATGGGCCTCCTGGGTATTAAGAAAAAACCGGCCGCCATGGCGAAGAAACAGGCTCTGGCAGCGGTGGGACAGGCGAAGCTGATGGAGCATTATGAAGATCTTTTCCGGATTTTCCATCTTAGATGTGCCCAGATCCTGCTTAACCACGGGGATTTCGATGACAGGAAGCGTCTTACCAACCTGGAAAATGCCGTGGATGCCCTGCTGAAATATGGGGTAATCCCCATCATCAATGAGAATGATACCCTGGCGGTGGATGAGATTAAAGTGGGGGACAATGATACCCTGGCCTCCCTTATGGTTCCGGTGGTAAACGGGGATATCCTGATCCTTATGAGTGACATCGACGGACTATATGATGATAATCCTCATGAGAACCCGGAGGCAAAGAGAATCCCTTACGTGGGAGATGTCAGTGAGGTGGAAGGCTATGCCAAGGAATCCTCCAGCCAGGTGGGAACCGGCGGCATGATCACCAAGATCAGTGCGGCCAGGATGGTAAATGCCTATGGCTGTGATATGGCCATCATCGATGCTGGCCAGGAAAACTCCCTGCGCAGATTCATAGACGGGGAGGAGATCGGTACCCTCTTCGACGGGCATAGGGAACGCGATCTTTCCGCCAGGAAGCACTGGATCATGTACCGGAGCAATCCCAAAGGCAAAATTATCGTGGATGCCGGTGCATTTCGTGCCATCCAGAACCGTCACAGCAGTCTGCTGCCCAAGGGGATTATCGGTGTGGAAGGAGTTTTCATGATTTCTTCCGTGGTGGATATCGCCAACAGCAAGGGTGATTTATGCGGAAGGGGAATAACCAATTACTCTTCCGATGAGATAAAACTGATCAAAGGGCTCAGGACCGATGAGATTGAAAGTGTGCTTCATTATAAGGACTACGACGTAGTGGTTCATGCCAACAACATGGTGGTAATCTCATAGCAGTATTATAGGGGGAATAGATATGGCAGTTAAAAAAGTTGGAGAATTGATCCGGGAAGCCCGCACCGGTGCGGGGCTGACCCAGGAGGCTTTGGCAAAGAAGGTTACGGGCTTAAGTGCGGCAGATCTGGGCAAAGCGGAGCGGGGCGAGAAAGATCTGACCCAGGAACAGTTAAAGGCTATCGCCAGGGCCACCGGCGTTACCCAGAAGTCTCTGCTGGATGCCGCCAAAAAGAAAAGCACCTCGGCCGGAAAGACCGGAACCAGCGCCAAGAAACCGGCATCAGGCACTGCAAAGAAGCCTGCGACTGGCAGTTCCAGGGAAACGCTGACGGCAGCAGAGAAGAAGTTCCTTCAGCTCTACCGGGATGCGGACAGTAAAAGAAGGAGCCTGGCCAGGGAGATTCTGGAAGGCAAATCAGATACCACGGAATTCCTGATTAAGATCTTAGGTCAGAAAGTGACCGGAAGCGGTTCCTCTTCTTCCTCTGACAGTGGCATGTCGGATCTGGTGGGTTCCTTGCTGGGAAATGTATTGGGTAAAAAATAGACAGGAGGTAGCCATGAGTAAGATAGAGATTAAGAAGATAAGTATCATAGAATCACAGACAGACTGCATCGTAAATGCCGCCAACAATGGCCTCTTTCAGGGGGGAGGAGTCTGCGGCGCCATCTTCCGTGCCGCAGGACCTGCCGATCTGACCCGGGCCTGCAACGAGATCGGGCATTGTGATACAGGGAAGGCTGTGGTAACTCCGGCATTCCGCCTGCCGGCCAAATATATCATCCATGCGGTTGGCCCCAGATGGAGGGGCGGTCACGAGGGAGAACCGGACAGGCTTTACGAAGCCTACACCAATTCCCTGGAACTGGCCAGGAAGCTGGATTGTCATTCCATCACCTTTCCGCTGATCTCCGCCGGCATCTTCGGTTATCCGTTAAAACCCGCCTGGAGGCAGGCAATCCGTGCCTGCGACAGCTTTATCAAGCGCAATCCGGACTACGAGATCCATATCATCTTCGCCGTTCTGGAAGACCGGATCCTGGAGGCCGGAAAGCAGACCATGGAGAATCTTCATGCATAAGTAAAAAATCAATATCAGAAGCGATAAGGGGCCGTCATCATGACAGCCCCTTATCTGCTTCTATATAGTTCACGGTGAACATGTAATGTCTGCAATCTGCTCAATGATAAGATGCAGAGCCTGTGACAACTTTGTGTCTGCCGCTTTATAAAACATCTCTTTTCCTTCTCTTCTGGAAGTGATCAGTTCCGCATTTTTCAGCAGTTTTAAGTGGTGGGACACTGCAGGGCTTGTCATATTTACTATGCTTGCTATATCGATAACACATTCCTCTGTGTGACAAAGAAGCCAGAAGATACGAAGGCGAGAAGGATCTCCCAGTTGTTTCATGGCGTTAGCCACCATGGTGATGGTGTGATCATCGGGCATGATATCTGCAATCTGCTGTATGGTTAATGAATGGTTATGGCTGTGTGGGAGTCTGATGTCTTCCTTCATGATTTTGCTCCTTCGTAAATAAACTATTTTCTTTATTAGATCAGGCGGACACTTTTTTTCTGTCCTCTTTTCTTAAAAAGCTTTTTATATGCTTTTTTCTTCTTTTTAGGGACCTTGATGATGGCTTTTTTATGGATTCCTTTTAAGGCATTTTTTCCGACTTTTTTAAGAAGGGTTCCCTTCACAATGATTTTCTTCAGCTTTTTGCAATCGTAAAAAGCTTTTGCCCCGACTCCTATGATATTTTTACCGACGGTAACGGAGGCAAGCTTCTTCCTGCCTTTCAGAGCTTTTGCTCCGATTGCGGTCACCTTGTATTTCTTTCCGTTGACAGTTATATAAGCAGGGATTACCAGCTTTTTGATTGACTTCTTTTTTGTCCCGATCAAACTGGCTGTACTATGGTTGGCGGAGGATGCGGTAATCTTATAGATGGCCCCTTTGATCGAAATTTTGGTACCGACGGGATTCTTTGTTTCCTCCTCCGGGTGTATGTTTGTATCATAGGCATCTGTTAAAGCAACATAAGCTGCCTGATTAACCAGCTGTTCTGTCTGGTTTTTATCCAGGTTTTCCACGATTGCCTTAAGTGTCTTGAACTCCTTCAACGTGGTATCGTTGAACGCTCTTCCCCGATTGGTTATTTCATATAATTCTGCAATCTTATCATCAATAACCGAAATCATTTTTTTCATAATGATCTCTAAACGATCTGACCGGTTTATATAGCTGGTCAGTTCCCGGTTAGGATCTTCCAGTAAGGACCGATAAACAGCCCAAACTGTCTGAATACGTGGTACAGACGCATAACTGACTTCCTTGGAAGAGAAGGACTCGATTAGCTGCTGAACCTCATCGATCATCTCAAGCTGCTCTTTGTTACAGAACCGGACATGAGGGTTGTATGTATCATCAATCTGCCCCATGACTTCATAGAGCTCATAGTAGGCCTGACCGAATCCATGAGAATCTCCGCTAACCGCTTCCGCAGCTTCGATGGCAGTGGATAGAGCCTTCTTCTGCTCCTCTGAAGCGGAGTCTGTACGAATCATTTTTGCTTCTTCAATCAGTTTCACAAGTTTTTCCCTGGTCAAAGCATAGGAGATCCAAATGCTTCTTTCGTGGATCAGATCTCCGAGACCTATGATGGCATCCTTGACATAGCTGTCTTCCTGCCCGCCATAGATAAACTTATAATCCTCGGTCATATATTTTTTGGCATATTTTTTAAGGAAAGATTCTCCCTCTGTAGAGAAATAATCAATATTTACGCCGGAGGCTGCGATTCCGGTCAGATAGCACCCGTTGGTGTAAGCGTTTCCCCAAAGCCCGTCACTCTGCAGGGTTCCTTTCATTTCCAAAGACATGGCCACAATCTCCTCCCGGGAAATCCTCGGATCATCCCAGTCTGACAAGGCGGCAAGAGCCCATGGACGGATATCCCCGCCATTTTTATCTTTTGCCATGGCCTTTACCAGAGTTACAAGATTGTCGGGAATCTCCTCGCCGCACATCCGCAGAACGATCAAAGCCCAGGTGTTATTGGCATATGCCCCATAATTTCCATTGAAGCTTTTCTTTTTCATTCCTTCTATGTAGTTGACCCCATTGTGATTATAGGGGTTGCGGCCGGCCATAATCAGTTCAATCGCACAACCTGCCCAGTCAGAAGGATAGGTCATAGTATGTTTTGTGACATCATAGGCAACGGCATTCCGGATATCTACATCAGTGGATGTAGCCATAAAAGTATCCCAGTACCTGGTAGTATTCAAGGTTTTCATCGCTTCCTGGGAGCGACTTCTCCAACCGGTAAGCATCAGATTTGCCTGGTTTTTCGTTTCTTCTGTCTGACCCTCTAAAGGGATATTCCCTTCCTCGTCCTGGAGTACAAAATAATAATTTCTTTCAGTCTTTCCGTCGGGAGCAGTGATTCGCAATATGACTGCCATGCCGGAGGTATCAATATGATAAAAGCCATCCTCATGAAGAATCAGATTCCTGGTATCTTCCTTTATGGTATAACCATCTGTTAAAGAGCAAAGGGTCTCGTTCTCTGATACCTGGAGAATATAGACGGACTTGCCTTCTGAAAAATCCACCTCTTCCCGTGTGGAATAATCTTTCAGCACTGCACCGGAAAAGGAAAGGGACATGGCGCCGGTGGTCTGACCGGAATCCTGAGCCCAAACACGAGTCTGTACGACCATGCCTGCTACTATGCCTGCAATCGCAATGATCATAATGATTCTGGATAAAATGTGAGATCTCACGGAATGCTCCTCCTTATGGTTTTAAGTACTTTCAGGCGTTCCAAAGTGTTTTATATCTATTATTCTTATTGTATATGTATTTGAGTCAAAAAACAATTAAAAAAGGGGAAAGGAGAAAAGAGAGCGTCGTTATTGCGACGCCCTCCTTTAATTATAGATTAGAACGGTATCCCTTTAAGGGGCAGGAATATTTATTTGATTTTAACTGTCTTAGCCTGTCCTTTTTTCTTGAACAGTTTCTTGTATGCTTTCTTTTTAGCCTTAGGAACTTTGATCACAGCTTTCTTGTAGATTCCTTTAAAGGCTTTCGCTCCAACCTTCTTGATAGCTTTACTCTTTACATTGATCGACTTAAGCTTCTTATCCCCGGCAAAGGCTGCTTTGCCAATCAGATTGATATTGGCACCAATCACAACCTTTTTAAGTTTCTTGTTATTCTTGAAAGCATTTGCTTTGATTTCGGTTACTTTAAAGGCCTTCCCTTTAATCTTAATGGTTGCAGGGATGGAGAGCTTGGTAAAGGTCTTCTTTTTAGCTTTCAGGACTTTTGCTGCTGTAGCACTGGTCACTTGGTACTGAAGGTTACCGACTGTTACTTTGGTGCCTACTTTCACAGCTTCCGCTGCTTTGCTGGCCTCTTCTTCCGCCGCCTTTTGAGTATCG
>JBGVCE010000155.1:0-4499 GCA_045226235.1 Anaerobutyricum sp. | reverse complement strand
CGGAGTAAAGCAGGAATTTGCCAAACCATTTACCATGAAGGATTTGGAAGATTTTGCGAACGGATTTCCCAGACTTAGGAAAACCAGAAATATCAAAATGTCTGTGGCCCGCAGCAATGCTTTGGTACGGGAAAAATATATGGAGTTGTATCAGGTGCAAAATGATGATGAGGTTCACCGGAATGCGGTGCTAAAACCGCAGGATCTGGAGGAAAGTAAAAAATTTCAGTTTCAGTATGAAAAATTAGAGAGTCTGTCAAATGAAATTGGTGAGGCTTACGACCGATATAGTGATCATAAGATGGTACCAAATATGGTGCTTTTCTGTGCCAGAGGCAGTATTCCGGAGAACACATCTTTCCGCAAGATTTATCGGATATTGAAGCAGGATGAGTCTATCAAAGTGGAAGAAATAGATTTTAGCGAGAAACAATTAGATATAAAAATGGCAGCAGAGAAGATGGCCAAAGCTCCTGTTATTATTATCACTCAGTCTTTAGGGGAACTGTCAAAGATTCGTTTTCGGAAGGAGACAAAGGTAATACATTTAGGTGAGGTGGCATTTAATTACTTTATGCACGATGGTTTCCGGCTGAAGAATAAGCAGAAACTAAGTGATTTAAACTATTCTGTTCAAATCACAACCATGCAGGTTCCTTCGGAGAAGATGATTCCTGTTTTGAAGAAGCATCACAATCTGGATGGTTCAGTGGACTTTACCCTTAAAGGATGTTGCCAGACAGATGTCTATTATGACGAGGATGAGAAAAAAGCGGCTTTAGAGAAATTGGCTGAGCTGTTACCGGAAACGGTGGGAAAGAAAATTATATTCTATATGCCTCATGCCAGGTACAGATCCAAGATTGCTGATTATTACGAGACAATAAACATGAAGCTGCTAAGGGAAAATCTGAAGGATGACTACTTTGTGATCATGCACCTGCCTGGCAAATTAAGAAATAACAAGAACCTTAATCTTGAGATTCCAGGTTTCTCTGCTGACTTAACCAATAAGATGTTTCTCAGAGAACAACTGATGGCGGCAGATATCATAATTGGAGATTACAGGGATAGTATCTTCGAAGCGACACTGACTAAGAAGCCAATCTTTATTACCAGCAGTGATAAAGATTCTATTAAGAAAAACCCTTCGTATTTTGACTATGACGATGTTGTACCAGGAGTAGAAGTGGAATCCGATTATGATTTAATTGATAAGATTCTTCATGTGCAAAGTTATGATGACTCAAATTCCAAAAGATTCCGTGAAAAATATCTTTCATACTGTGATGGGAAATCTGCGGACAGACTGTATGAGTATATCAAGAGTTACCTTTCGACTACACTTTGTTCATAGATTGTTCTATTAAGACGAGGAATTAAAAATGAAACAGTTTTCAATTAATTATAGGATGATTAAAATCGTATTGATGATATTATTTGTATGCTTGCTGTATAATAATAGCAGTAGCGCTGCTATTGTTAATTCAGGTCATCAGAAGTATTCTTATAAAGAATATAAAAATGATTTGAAATTACTCCAGAAGAAATACAGCAAGAAATACGGAGATGTCATCCAGGTGAATACCATTGGGAAGACTTTGGATAAAAGGGATCTTTATGAAGTAGTTCTTGGGAACCCGGAAGCTGATAAACATCTATTGGTCATCGGTAATCTGCATGCTAGAGAATATATGACTATCCAGTTGTGCATGAAACAGATTGAGTATTATATGAAGAACTATGAGACGAAGATCCACGGCAGCAAAGTTTCCAGAGTGCTTGACAAGGTGGCAATCCACATCGTTCCCTCCTGTAATCCGGACGGTACTGCCATCAGCCAGTTTGGCTTTAATGCCATCAGGAATTCTAAACTGCGCAGAGCCTTAAAGAGGATGGGAGGCAGCAGCAGAAGATGGAAAGCCAATGGCCGTGGAGTAGATCTGAATCGAAACTGGAATATCGCTTTCCGCAGATCAGGAAGTCCCGGAGGCGCCGGTTACCATGGAAAGAGAGCAGAGAGCGAACCCGAGACCAAGGCTCTGGTGAAATGGGTGAGAAACGTACAGAAGGAAGGCAAGATAGTGGGAGTAATAAGCTATCATTCCACAGGATCCATCCTTTACGGCAGATGTGCCGGGAGTGCCACCAGGTACGTGAAGAATCAGACTTACCGTATGCAGAAGCTGGCCAGGTCCCTGACCAGATATAGCCTGATGCCAACTGAGAGTATCCAGCAGGCCAACAGCTGCTCCAGGGAATACTTCCTCTACCGGAAGCACATTCCCTGTATCACCATCGAAGTGGGACATGGTTCCTGCCCGCTGGGTTCCGGAGAATTTCCATCCATCTGGAGAAAGAATAAAAATCTTGTTATTCGGGAAGCTATGCTCTTTGATTAGGATGGATTTGACAAATCTTACATATCTAAACAAAAAAAAGGCTGCCGCATGATTGCGACAGCCTTGCTTTATCTTAGTAGCTCTTATATGGTTTTTCCATCAGCTTCACAGCTTCGTATAACAACATGGCTCCTGCGCCGGTTGCTCCTTTGGAGTAAATCTGTGTATCTTCCACGGAATCTGCAGTTCCTCCGATATCCAGATGTACCCAAGGTTTCTTCTCAACAAATTCCTGAAGGAATCTGGCTCCGGCAATAGCTCCGGATGGAACTCCCTTGCCTGTATTCTTGATATCGGCAACATCAGACTGGTTGATATCCGGATACTCGTCTTCGCCCAGAGGCAGTCTCCATACATTCTCACCGGAGATGACGGAGGCCTGAACGATCTTGGCAGCCATATCTTCACTGTTGGAGAACAGTCCGGAGTAACGGCGGCCTAAAGCCCGTAATACAGCACCGGTCAGAGTGGCAATATCGATGATGGAAGTAGCTCCGCACTCACGGATGGCATAAGTAATCGCATCTACCAGGATAAGACGGCCTTCTGCGTCCGTATTTCCAATCTCAATGGTCTTGCCATTCATAGACTTCACAATATCACCGGGCTTCATGGATTTTCCGGATACCAGGTTCTCGCATGCCGGGATAACCCCCACAACATTGATTCCCAGTTTCGCTTCAGCGATTGCACCCATGGCGGCGATAACAGCAGCTCCGCCTTCCATATCTCCATGCATTCCCATCATATTTACCGGAGATTTGATATCGTATCCGCCGGCGTCAAAACAGATACCCTTGCCCACCAGGGCTACCTTATCCGTCTCTGTAGCACGGCCGTTATATTCCATAACGATTAACTGTGGAGACTGTTTTGATCCCTTTCCTACTGCCATGAAAGCACCCATGCCCAGGGCTTCACAGTCTTCCTTGCCAAGTACAGTGAACTTGATGTTATTCTTGGCACATACCTCTTTTGCCGCGTCAGCAAGTGCGGCAGGTGTCAGTACATTTGCCGGCTCATTGCCCAGGTCACGCACCAGCTTCACTGCGTTTGTGATCATTCTGGTATACTGCTCTTCCTTCTTGAAAGAAGCTGCATCCATGCCGGTAAGTACACCGAGGTTTAATTCGGAAGTCTCTTCCTTGTTTGTTTTATACTTGTCAAATGTATAATCTCCGAGGATCAGACCCTTCATAGCAGAGCTAAGCCAGTAGGATACATCATCGCCGATGGCTGTCATAAGAAGGTTTTTACTCTTGAATTTCTTGGCGATCTTTATGGCAGAGCCAAACTGCAGCTGGTATCTTCTGGGGCTTGCCTTCTCAGGGATACCGATGAAGATCAGGTTGTAATATGGCTGTCCCTGATAGGAAAAATCCTTGCCGCGGAGACCGTAAACCTTATCTCCCCCAAGGAGACCGTCAGCCTGAAGAGCTTCAAATATCTCATTAACCTTGCCAAGTTCTATGCTCAGTCTGTTCTTGTGGTTATAGGTGACGAGTAATGTATCGAATTCAAAATCTTCCAGATCTACAAGACGTTGGATATGCATTTAGATACGCCCCTTTCTTAAAATTGATTTCTTGATATGTTTGTATTATAGGTCAGATTCCTCTGTAATAACAAATAAAACCCTTGTATTTAAGTATATCATATGCTCTATTCGAAAAACAGAAAAAACTTGTATATATACCATAAATTTTTAGTGATAATCAAAACATTTTCGATGATTATACCAAAAATCAGGGTAATATTTTGGTAACTATTCTTTGTCGCAATCTTCGATGAAAGCATCCACTGCCTGGGTCAAAGCCGCCTCGGCATTGATCCGGTATTTTGCAGCCATCCTAAGGATGGCCATCAATGATTTTCCCAGGTATTCAGATCTGTTCGCTTCTTCGTCCGGTCTGGACATGGCAAGCTGCAGATCCACCACAGACTGTAACATATCTTTAAGGATAACCTCATCCTCCTGGGAAACCAGATCATATTTCAATGCCTTTTTCATGACCTTCTGGCCGCGGATCAAAGCAGGAAAACTGACCGGGACTTCCCTAAGTTCCCGGGCAGGGCTGTTACTTTCCGGCCCTTTTT
>JBGVCE010000154.1:0-3723 GCA_045226235.1 Anaerobutyricum sp. | reverse complement strand
CAATCAGTCCGTCATCCACCAGAATCTTGGTGCCCACTTCCACCTCATTCGGAAGATTTGCATAGGTGATGCTAACGATCTCATTGGTTCCTTCCACATCTCTGGCGGTCAGGATAAATTCCTGGCCAACCTCCAGCATAACTTTTCCCTCTGCAAATAGCCCTGTACGGATCTCCGGTCCCTTGGTGTCCAGAAGAATGGCCACAGGAACCTTCAGCTCCTCCCTCAACTCTTTGAGCTTGTCCATCCTGGCTTTCTGCTCCTCATGGGTACCATGGGAGAAATTGAATCTGGCCACATCCAGGCCATTCTCAATAAGCTGTCTTAAAACGTCGTCCCGGTCTGTTGCAGGCCCTAATGTACAGATAATCTTTGTTTTTCTCATGTGTCTTCCCCTTTTTTGTTCATTGTTGTTAGGTTATATATGTATTATTTTATAGTATCCCCATACATCTTATCTCTATTCCGGAATCTTGCACACGTCGATCCATTCCTTGCTGCCTGACAAGGCTTCCAGTTCCTCAAGGCTTAGTTCCACGGCACTGTTGCTGCTTCCGCAGGCCGGGTATACGGTCTGGAACCTCTTCAGAGATTCATCCAGGTAGACATCCACCCCTTCTTTCCTGCCAAATGGACAGACGCCGCCCACATCATGGCCGATCAGTTCGTTTACCTCTTCCCTGGAAAGCATCTTGGCTTTCTTATGAAAATATCCTTTATATTTGGAGTTATTGACCTTGGCATCCCCGGCGCAGATCACCATAACCGGCCGGTCATCTACCATGAAGGTCAGTGACTTGGCGATCTTCTCCGGCTCTGTTCCCACTGCGATAGCCGCAAGCTCCACCGTCGCACTGGAAACATCGAAGATCTTCACTCTGTCACCGTAGCCCTTGTCCTCCAGGTATCTTTTTGCCTCTTCTAAACCCAACCCTATCATCTCCCAACTTCATTAACTTCCTGTATCATAATTATATAGTATCTATCCTAAAATGAGAACTACTGTTTTACTTTTTTTATGGAATTATGCTAGAATGATGCCATGTCTACGAAAGAAAAAAAAGCCCCCCGAGGAGGCTTTCCATCAAAGAAAAAAATATATACTTTCATCACCATTCTGATCATGGTTTTTATCTTTATCCAGTCCGCCCTGCCGGCAGATCTGTCCTCCAGAGAAAGCGGCCTGATTTCCGGCTTTCTTGCAAGACTGCTGAGCCAGGATCCTGAGTCCATGTCCTTTCTGATCCGCAAATGTGCTCATTTTACCGAGTACATGATCCTGGGCATCAGTCTCTTTTTTACCATGGGAGAGCACCTGGCATCCGCCGACATCCCTTCCCTGGCCGTCCCATTTAGTGCCTGGGGAATCGGGGCATTCTATGCCCTGACGGATGAGATCCATCAGTTCTTCTCCTCCGGCAGAAGCTGTGAGTTCAGGGATATGTGCATCGACTGCGCCGGCCTACTCACCGGCATCCTGCTGGTCAGCCTGTTACGGAAAATGAGCCACCGCACACCATCCCATGCCAACCGGTAACGGCCTACGTCACTGTCTGCTCCAAAGATAACAGTAGGCCTGGGTCCTGGCGGCAAAACGGTATCTCTTCAGCAGGTCTCTGACCTCTTCCCTGGTATACCATCCGGACTCGATCTCCTCAAAGTCGGAATCACTCTTCTGAAAATGCCCCCCGGCAGTGCCCACCACGCAGACATTTTTCTCATTGGAGAACCCCACGGCACTGTAGCTCTCCCCGATAAAGTCTTTGATTTCAAGGATCTCCAGACCGGTCTCCTCCGACAGTTCCCTTCTGGCGGCCTCCTCCGGTGTCTCACCGGGATCAATAAGGCCTGCAGGGAAATTATAGACCCATTCCCCCACAGCCAGGCGGTATTCTTTATTAATAAGGATCCTCTCACCGGACTCGTCCTCCATAATCAGGACCACTGCGTCCGCCTTCTTATCATGAAGCTGGGAAAAATCAGACAGGTTCTTATCCCGGCTGATCATCTCATATATCTTATCCTGCCCATGAACCGTTTCATAGCACAGATCATAACGGGTGATAAAAGCCCCTTCTTCTCTCTTTATCATCTCTTTAAATTTCATGAAAATACTCCTTTTTCATTTCTGTCTTAACCATCAGACCGGCGTCCGGTATCTTACCGATGGCCGCAGAATCAGTATACTTAGGAAAATAACGATTCCTGTGGTCCACAGACTGACAGGGTAGACAGCCATTATGGTGGCAAAAGAGGGATACCTGGGAAATACTGCCATGATCCACAGAATCCGGATTCCACATATCCCGGCCAAAGCAATACCCGCAGGAACCAGGGAAAGCCCGAATCCTCTGAGATAACCGGAGCCAACCTCCTGCAGTATATTTAAAATATAAGCAAAGAAAATATATCGAAGCCTCAGCATTCCGGATTGGATTACCTCCGGATCGCTGTTGAAGAGTGCGAGCAGCTGATGGCCAAAAATCAGGATCAGAAGGCAGGTTATGGCGGTAAAGCAATAATCCATAAGCAGGCAGTCGATGAAGGCTTTCCTGCACCGGTCCGTCTTTCCGGCACCATAATTCTGACCCACGATGGTGGTGCAGGCCTGACCGAAGGAATTGATCATATAGTAAGCCAGAATCTCCAGGTTAAATGCCGCGGAAGATCCCGCCATGACCGTTGCACCCAGGCTGTTAATGGCAGCCTGTATGATGATATTAGCCAGTGAAAACATCGAACTCTGCAGGCCGGCGGGAATCCCGATCCTCAGGATCTTACCCAGTACTCCCATGTCCACCTGAAACTCGTTAAAATGAACCTGTATCTCATCTCCCGACCGGTTTAGCTTATAAAGCAGGTAAGCGGAACTTGCCAGGTTAGAAATTGCCGTGGCCATGGCCACCCCGTCCACAGACCGGTGGAAACCCAATACAAAAAGCAGATTCAGCAGAACATTAATCACACCGGAACCTGCCAGGGCCATCAGGGGAATCCGTGTGTTCCCTTTCCCACGAAAGATGGCCGCCTCAAAGTTATACAGCAGAATCACCGGCATGCCCAGCAGATATATCCTAAGATAGAGGACTGCCATATCGAAAACTTCCGATGGAACACCGGTAAGCATCAGAATCCTGGCTGCGAAGATTTCCCCCAGGATCATCAGGAAAAATCCCCCTGCAAGAGCAATCACCAGGGAGGTACAGACGGTGTTATGGACTTCCTCTTTGTCTCCTTTCCCCACCGCATGGGCTATGATGACATTGCTGCCCAGGGAGATGCCGATAAAGAGGTTAACCAGGAGGCCGATAATGGCACTGTTGCTGCCCACGGCCGCCATGGCTTCTTTGCCCACAAAGCTCCCCACCACAGCCACATCGGCCGCATTGAAGAGCTGCTGGAGGATCCCTGTGGCCGCCAGGGGAAGCGCATACAGCAACACCTTGCCGGCCAGTGGTCCTTCCATCATATTTATATTTTTGTTTCTACTCATTACAACAACACTTCTTCTCGATTACTCCTGATCTCCCTTGGCCAGGAGATCCATGGCCTCCAGATAGCCGTCAGGCCCATGGCCTATAATCGCCGTTTTGCAGGCAGAACGGATGTAGCTGGTCCGGCGGAATTCATCCTTCTCCTCCTCAAACAGATGCACCTCCACCGTGGGAACCGCAGCGATCCTCAGAGCATCCAGCATGGCCAGACTGGTGTAGGCGTAAGCGC
>JBGVCE010000153.1:0-4027 GCA_045226235.1 Anaerobutyricum sp. | reverse complement strand
ATTCCAGGTAATAGACATCCCTCTCACCCTTCAGCTTCTTGATCTCATCCCCCTTGATATCGTAGACGATGGACGTCTGCCATTGGCGGAAGGTGTCGTCATTGCTGGCTGCCACATCTGACACCGCATGGCTGTACATCCGGATGAGGGGAATCCCATATCGGATGAAGCCGGCCAGCACTGCCGCAAATATCAGCAGCAGCAGTATGGTGGCAATGGTATTTCCTATTTTCGAGGATGATTTCTTGTCCATTCTGCTCATAAAAATCCTCCATATCTCCCTGTTCATCCCTCTCATTTTCCTGTATACTCAATAGAGGAATGCGCTTCTCTAAAATACATCATAAAAAGAAGGCTGCGAGAGGGGAAAAATGTCATTTAATTCTTATCAGTTAAAATATATCGCTTTGATTTCCATGATCATTGATCATAGTGCGGTTGTATTTCGGTCCTCGCTAAAGGAACCTGTGTATCTGTCTATGCGTTGTTTGGGAAGGATTGCCTTCCCCCTGTTCTGTTTCGTCCTTGTGGAGGGATTTTTCCACAGCAGCAACCGGAACCGGTATCTGGGCCGCCTCCTGTTTTTTACCGCCCTTTCTGAGATTCCTTTTGATCTGGTTCTGAAAGGGAGTATCTGGAATGTAATGAATCACCCCTCCTGGCGGACTGTCATGGACTGGTCGGTCCAGAATGTATTTCTGACCCTTTCCCTGGGTTTTGCCGCCATGATGGTTATGGAACGTTATCAGAACGATTATCCCAGAATCCTGTTGATCGTCATCGCATTTTCCTTTGCAGGGGAAATCCTTCACTGTGATTACGGTTCCACAGGAGTTGCTACCATCCTCCTGTTTTATCTGATTAGAAAATACGGCAGGCTCCCCCTGATTGGCGCTTATCTGCCCTTGCTGGTCATGGGAATCCTATCCCGCATTCAGCTGTTCTGCATCCTGTCCTACCCCTTCCTGGAAAGATATAACGGGGAGAAAGGGAGAGGGTCCAGATATTTCTTCTATATCGCCTACCCTGCTCACCTTCTGCTCCTGCTCTTTCTGAAGTATGGTCTTTAGTCGTTCAGGTAAGTGTAGAACTTGTTCCCTGACTTTTCAAACCGTTCCGTCAGGGATTTCCGGTCCACCGCGGTGGATTTTCCCGTCACCGGATCAAGGTATCGTAGTTTTGTGGAGTTGTAACTCATGAGAATCACATATCGGTTGGCGCTGTATTTCGTTAAGACCGGGTAGCCCTTGCTGATATAGTAGAGCACCTGATCGACCGTACACCCGCTGATATCATAGGCTTTGCAGCCACTGTATTCCTTTACAAGTTTCACGGGCTTCTTGCCCTCCGTATCGATCTGGGAGGCTTTAACCTGTCTCCCGTTTACCTTGGCGATCATCTCAAGACATCCTGCCAGGGAACGGCTGTCGTTCTTCACTTTTGGCACCTGATCCATGCCGGCAACCATGGCATACTCCAGGTATCCACACTCCCACATGGTCTGCTCTTCACTGCTGATGACACTTCCCCTTCTTTCGTCCGCACAGAGGATGGCTTCCATGAGGTTGTCATAGACTCCCTGTTCTTCCCCCTCTGCATAGACATAATACTGGGTCTTGGACTCATTGCTGCGCTCCAGAGCCACGATAATATCCTTGTTGCTGGAGAGGACCTTGGTGAGGACCAGGTCCGGCTCCACCTGGATGTAAACATAGCTTGGAAAACTGATGGACAACTGATTCCAGTAAGTGTTGGAGTAGTCATAGACCAGGGCCACACTTCCGCTGTCTTCCTCTTCTTTGAATCGGATATAATCGGTGTCGCTGGCAGCTACGATCTTATCTCCCTTCTTCTTTCCGAATTTCATCTCCAGTACATGCCCGTCAATCTCTGTGTGAAGGATATATCTTTTCGGTTTTTTGTAGGTTTTAATCTCCACCCCTTCCATGGTCACAATGGAAAGTTTTTTCATCGGGAAAGTAAGGACATTTCCTGCGGATTTTCTCACGTCCTCCGCAGAGGCGGTTCCATAGATAAAATCATCGTCCAGGAAGCCCACGGCACGTATCCTCTGTCGGTCGGAACAGGTGAAGGTGTGCTTCTGGCCGGTTTCCAGATCTATCATGCGGATGCTGGTGTTTTTCGTCAGATTCTTCTGGTCTTCAATGGCGATGATCCTTTGGTCCTTGGAGGCGGTGATACTTTCATTGATCATGCCTGATTCAAGGATCTCATCCTTCTTCTTCTCCAGATCCACCGCGTGGAGGTCCCCGTCAAGAATACAGTAAAACACATTTTCCCGGTTCAGATAACAGAGCCTTTTAATATCTTCCTTCATGCGTTCATAGGGGACGGATGAGGAGAAGAAGGCTATCTCTTCATTGCATTTATTCGCCGCATTATAGCGAAGAAGGTGAATCCCGTTCTTCCCTTCATAATGGCCGCGATTCATATATCCATAGACGATATAGACGATATTTCCGTCGTCATCGATGTTCATGATTCTGATGTCATGGCTGTCTTTGTCATTTCTTAGATCCGCCAGGTTTTCCGAAGAAAAACTGTAGAGTCTTGCCATGTCGGAGGTATGGTAGTTGTAGTACCACAACTGGCCCTCCTGGACGAAGCACACTTTATAGCCCTCGTCACTGCTGCGGTAGTTTATCTCCTCCGGTTCATGGATCCCCAGGGTGATATAATTCTTGGCAGGGTTGTTCAGCGCCTTGTTATAATAAGAGTTCATACTGCGGTTATACTTCAGAAGGTACATGCGGTCCGAAGTATATCTCACTTTATAATTCTCGCTTAGGTCATAATACTGTACCACACCCTCCCGAACCTCGGAAGAAAGGATGCAATCCATCTGGAGTACCACATAGACATCATTGATCTCTTTGATGGTTACCATGGGATCACTCTCCTGCTTGGCTTTGGTGTTTCCGAAGGATACCGCATCCACACTGGAATGGATATCCACTTTCTCCAGGCTGGTGGTCCTGTGGCCGGCCGTCGGTTCCAGGTATTTGATATTCTTCTGAAAATCTGACTTATCGAATAAATTGTCGTGAAACTCCCTGGCAAATGCCATGGCTTCACTTAGGTGGCATCCTTCCCCGTTCATAAGCTTGGTGTAAAAGAATACCTTGGTACGGTTGTCCAGACGCACAGACATCTTCAGATAATAATTGGTATCTTTTTTCAGATTCGTCTCAAAAACGATGGATCCGGTACGGATTCCTTCACTTTCATCGTCCGCCAGCTTGTTGATGGTTCCCTCCTCCAGAGGTTCCTCCTCGGACTTGCTGAAGAGCTCATATTGAATGGCTGTAATGTCATGATCATAATTATGAAGACACAGGTCTAAAGTCCGGTCGTTTCCTATCACGGTAATCTGATTCCGGACAAGGGACAGGTCGATGGGATCCACATAGGCCAGCATGGTATTATATGAGCCGTTTTCGGACTGGATCTGCATCACCGGAAAGGTGGAATTACTCAGCTCGGAATAATCCTGTCCCTTCTCGCTGGAAATCTGATGATTAAAAAAGAAAAATGCTCCCATGAATACCGCCAGACCGACGATAGCATGAATCAGAACATCTTTTATGGCATTTTTCATGAATCTGTCTCCTTCCTATGGGAAGAGCTAAGTTCTTTCTTCCCCGCATCGGCCTCCATCAGTTTCAGTAAAGTGGGCTGAAAATGAAAGGTCTCGCACATACTTTGCACCTGGGCCATGGCTTCCCTTCCGGGAGATCCACGCCAGACGCCACGGATCAGAACATTTTTAGGTGTGTGCTCCATATCGATAAACTCCAGAATCTGCACCTCGTAGCCTTTACTCTCCAGCAGCTTTGCCCGGATTCCGTCCGTAGCCAACGCACAGAATCTTTCCTTCAGGATACCGTATTCTCTGACAGGTCCGAAAAAATCATCCGGCTGCCCGGCAGCTGCATTTTCTTTGCCCATCTGCATATTCAGCTCATGCTGGCAGCAGGGTACAGAAAGGATCACCCGGGCTCCCCAG
>JBGVCE010000152.1:0-5420 GCA_045226235.1 Anaerobutyricum sp. | reverse complement strand
TTCACTGGTGTTTGTCGTGGCATGTGATATGCCTTATGTGTCCCAGACTACCATTGATGAACTGTTAGCCCGGTATGAGGAGGGTGCAGATGCCGTGATACCTGTAGCTGCGGACGGAACCAGACATTCTGTGTGTGCGCTATATCATAAGAAGCTGATTCCTCTTTTAGAACAACAGCTGGAATCCGGCAATTACCGGGTGAAGGACTTACTGGATATATGCAAATATATCGAAGTAAAGGAAGAGACATTTACAGATTATGAGAAGGTATTTCAAAATATAAATACCCCGGATGATTACAGGGAGGTTATCCAATGATACCGGTTTTTTCCATCGTGGCTTACTCAGATACAGGGAAAACGACATTTATGGAGAAATTACTGCCCATATTAAAGAGAAGGGGAATCCGAGTTGCAGTGGTAAAACATGATTCCCATGGCTTTGAGATTGATAAAGAGGGGAAGGATTCCTACCGCATTACAAAAGCAGGTGCTGATATCACAGGAATCGTATCAGAAGACCGGTCTGTTCTGATGGAAAACAGACCGAGGGATATGGACCATATCTTCGGATCTATACAGGATGTGGATATCATTCTTACCGAAGGATATAAAAAAGGAATATGGCCTAAAATCATGCTCCATCGCAGCGGAACCGGAAAAGATCTGCCTTTGGATCCGGAGGTATGTCTGGTCGTGGTAAGCGATGTTCCGGTGCAAGGTGCCCCTATCCTTTTTGATCTTAATGATGTCAAAGGTGTGGCCAATCTGCTTATTTCTAAGATATCTGATCCCGGAAGCGACAGGAATCCTCTGACAAAACTTGAACTATTTCAGGATGTTGGAAAGGATACTCTGGATGGTTTGTGGAAAGAGGGAAGAATTGAGCAGGTTCCCAGAAATATACGGATCATAGAAGCCGGAAAGCACATAGATTATGTTTACCTTCAGATAAACGGGATATCATCTGTGTATACTCTGACACATACAGGCAGCAGAAAGGTAATCTCATTATTAGGAGGAGGAAATATATTAAATGATGCTATCATAAATCAGAGGCCTTCTTCTGTTTATTGTGAGACATACCAGGACAGCCAGATATTTGTAATACCCATAGATCGATTCCGGTACTGGATGGAGAAAGATTATTCTCTGGTTGTAGCGGTTATTTCTATGCAGGATCTTCGGACGAAGAAACTGTCCCATCAGCTTAGGAATACTGTCAGCAATATTTCTATTGAAAGAAGGCTGGCGTCCAAGTTGTGGAAGCTGGCCAGGGATTTCGGAAAACCCTGCGAGAAGGGGACGGAGATTAACCTGAACCTTCCGATCACATTTTTGGCGGATATGCTCGGTGTCCCCAGGGAAACTGCCTCGAGGGCCTGTAAGAGTCTTATAAATGAAGATCTGATCCGAATTGAAAAAAAACGAATCATCATTGTAGATTCGGATGAGATCGTCAAACGATTCCATAAAAATAACAAAAAATAATTAAAGTATTTATATTTTTTTGTATTAAATTAATATATTATTTGAAATTCTGTGATATATATCACAGAATTTTTTTTTCGATTTTGATAAAATAATAGAATAGTATAATGACCAGATAATAAAAGAAAGGGATGCTATGTTATGAAAAAAGTACAGTCAGTATGTAATTATTGTGCCATTGACTGTAATCTCGATTTCTATGTGGATGAAGAGAAGAATCGTATCATCAGTGTAAAACCTACACCAGGGTATCCGGTGAATGATGGTTTTTGCTGCATTAAGGGGATATCTCTTGATAAGCAGCAGACAGTGGTGGACAAACCTCACACTCCAAGGGTAAAACGGGAAGATGGCAGCTACGATTACCCCGGATGGGATTATACTTTTGAGTATATTGCAAAACGTTTTAAAGAGATTCAGGAGAAATACGGTAAGGAAGCGATCGCCGGTATATCCACCGGTCAGCTGACCCTTGAAGAGTTTGCGATCAACGGTCATATCCTACGTGACCATATGCATACCAATGTGGATGGCAATACACGCCTATGTATGGCCTCCGCAGTGGTTGCCCACAAACAGAGCTACGGCTTTGATGCGCCTGGATACACATTGAAAGATTTGGAACTGTCCGATACCATTATCCTGGTGGGGGCTAACCCTGTGGTGGCTCACCCCATCGTGTGGGACAGGATCCGCAAAAACACTGATAAGAAGTTAATTGTCATAGACCCCAGAAGAAGTGAAACAGCTAAGAACGCGGATTATTTCTACCCGATTAAAACCAAGACGGATTCCACTTTATTCTATGGCCTTGCCAATTATTTTATCGAGAATGACCTGATCGATCATGAATTTGTAGAAGATCATACTAATAAGTTTGAAGAGTATAAGGAATTTGTGAAAGATTTCCCGCTGGATAAAGTTTCTCAGGTTACACATCTTAGTGTTGACCAGCTGATGGAACTGATCGGGCTGATCAAAGAAGGGGAGAGAGTCTCTATCTGGTGGACCATGGGTATCAACCAATCCCACAACGCGGTCCGTGCTGCCCAGTCCATCATTAATCTTCAGCTGCTTTTGGGCAATTACGGAAAACCAGGTACCGGTGCCAACTCTATCACAGGCCAGTGTAATGCCATGGGATCCCGTCTCTTCTCCAATCAGGCATCTTTATACGGTCATGACTTCGCCAACCCGGATGCCAGGAAGAAAATCGCTGATATCTTCCAGTGTGATGAGGAAATTCTGGCGGAAGGACCTACCATGCCCTATAACATGATCATAGAAAATATCAACAAGGGTAATATAAAAGCCTTATGGATCATGTGTACCAATCCGAGACATTCCTGGACCAACAACGAAGAATTCCGGGAGGCCATGGAGAAACTGGAATTCTATATCGTTCAGGATATCTATGATGATATCGAGAGTGCTGAAGGATGTGATGTATTCCTTCCGGCAGTTCCTGCGATCAAGAAGGATGGTACTTATATCAATTTAGAGAGAAGACTGAGCCGTTGTGTTCCGGTAATCAAACCGGATGATGATGAGAAGAATGATTACCAGATTATGTACGGTGTTGCCAAGGCCATGGGTTTCCAGGATATCATTGACTATTGGAAGACACCGGAAGATTGCTTTAATCTGTTAAGACAGGTTTCCAAAGGAAGACCTTTTGACATATCCGGTATCTCCTACAAGGGGCTGGAGTTCTCCCATGGATGTCAGTGGCCTTTCAAAGAGGGAGAGGTACTGGAAGAAGATGAGAGAAGACTTTATTCCGATGGCAAGTTCTGGACGCCGGACGGAAGAGCAATCTTCCAGTTTGAACCGGTTCCGGAAAACCCCATGCCTCAGACAGAGGAGTTCCCTTACATTTTCAATACCGGCCGTGGTACTGTCGGTCAGTGGCATACACAGTCCCGAACCAGAGAGGTTCAGTTTGTGGAAGGCGTCAGCACAAAACATGCCTATTGCTACATTCATCCGGTGGTTGCCAAAAAGTATGGTTTAAAACATGAGGATTGGGTGACCATCAATTCCTGCAACGGGCAGGAGGCTGACTTTGCGGTTCGTATCAGCGCGGACGTACAGGAAGACGAGATCTTTGCTCCTGAGCATTATATCGAGTGCAATAAACTCACCCCTTCCGTATTTGATCCCTATTCCAAAGAACCATCTTACAAATCTGCTGTAGTGAATCTTAGACCGAAGGAGGCGTGAGTATATGTATCGTATCAGAATTGATCGAAGCCGCTGTATCGGCTGCCTGATGTGTGTGACTTCCTGCTGTATCTCCCATGATACTCACGATGCAAGAAACCGGGTAGTCATTGATTCGGAGACCAGGCCCGCACCCATATTCTGCCGTCATTGTGATCTGCCGGAATGCGCTATCACATGCATGACCGGAGCCATGAGGAAAGATGAGAAAACAGGTTATGTTACTTATGATAAGGAGCATTGTGCCCATTGCTTCATGTGCGTAATGGCCTGTCCATATGGAGTATTAAAACCTGATGAGATCTATCACTATGAAGTGATGAAATGTGACATGTGTGTTCATCGGAGTGAAGATGGAACCGGCAACCCTATGTGCGTTGAAAAATGTCCGATGCACGCCATCACACTGGTGGAGGTGACGAAATAATGAAATATGTAGTTATTGGAGCTAGTGCCGCCGGAACCAATGTGGTTCGGAAGCTGAGGGAATTGAATCCGGATGCCCATATCGTCATGATCTCGGAAGATACAGCCATTTATTCCCGCTGTATTCTCTACCATCACCTGAAAGGAGAGAGAAACCTCGACCAGTTAAACTTTGTAGGGGGGAATGATTTTGCCGAGAGAATGAATGCGGAATGGATCAAGGGTGTGAAAGCAAGCGGAGTGGACACGGACCGTAATGTAGTGCTTCTGGATGACGGAAGTGAAGTGTCCTACGACAAACTCTGTATCTGTACCGGATCCCATCCGAACTTCTTCCCCATTCCCGGTTTGCGGGAAGGAAAGAATATCACAGGATTCCGTAATTTCCCGGATGTTCTTTTTATCGAGGAAAGGCTGGAGAAAGCTGAGAATATCTTTGTTATGGGAGCCGGTCTGGTAGGAATTGATGTGATAGCCGGTCTGGTGAAATATAATAAAAATATCACCCTTGCGGATATGGCGCCATATATGCTGGGAATCCAGCTGGATGAGTACTCTGCAGGTGTGTACGAAAAAATGTTTGCCGAAAAGGGAGTAAAACAGTACTACAACATGGGAGCCAAGGAATTTGTTCTTGATGACGACATGAATTGTTATAAGGTCATTTTAAATGATGGAACAGAGATTCCTACGGATCTTGTAATAAACTGTGCCGGAGTGCGTGCAACTGTAGAATTCCTGGAGGGCAGCAAACTGGAATGTGACCGATTTGGACTGATCTTTGACGAGCATGGTCAGACAAATATAGAGAACGTTTATGGGGCGGGAGATGTCTCCGGAAGAGGTCCTATCTGGCCGGTGGCTGTGAAGGAAGGTATGATTGCAGCTTATAATATGAGCGGTATACCAAAGACCATGGATGATTTCTTTACATCCAAATCCACCATGAATTTCCTGGGCCTTGAAAGTATGTCTCTGGGACAGGCTAACCGTTATGATGACTCCTATACGGAAGTGATCTACAAGGATCCGAAACGCAATATTTATAAGAAGATCGTTCATAAAGACGGTGTGATCACCGGAGCAATCTTACAGGGAGACCTGTCATATAGTGGTGTATTGACTCAGCTGATCAGACGTAAAATTGATGTTTCGAAGATAAAGAAACCTTTGTTTGATGTGGATTATTCTGATTTCTTCCATATGGATGAGAACTACCAGTTCCTGTATGAGAAAGAGGAACCGCCAAGAGAATCATAAAAGAGGAGAATGCTATGGAA
>JBGVCE010000151.1:0-5468 GCA_045226235.1 Anaerobutyricum sp. | reverse complement strand
CCGACTTATCCGTATTTCCCAGCCTTATATGTGGTTCCTGTCCGTCAGGCCAAGGGTTTGCCTACAGCTTCCTTCAGATTCCACCTCGCGGTGAACACCCTTGCTGTTCAGCTATGTACTTCGTCGTTGCCTACGCGTACTCGGGACTTTCACCCGTTAGAGCACGCCCATGGCGCGCAAACAAAAAGAGGATGGAAAACAATTGCGTTTTCCATCCATTTTTATAAAAGTAGAATTATTGGAGGTAAGGAAAAAATGAGTGTTGTTATCATCGGTGGAAATGAATGTATGGAACGTAAGTATTGTGACTTGTGCAAAAAATACGGATGTAAGGCAAAGGTATTCTGCAAGCCTTGCAAGGCTTTAAGTGACAGGATAGGGAATCCGGATATGATCATCCTGTTTACTCATACGGTATCCCACAAGATGGTACGATGCGCACTGGCAAACGTAGGAGATGATACCCAGATTGTTCGCTGCCACACCAGTTCCATTGCCTCATTAAAAAATATTTTACAGGAGAAATATTCTTAGTATTGTTTTGCAAAAAATGCCACCGCAACTGCCCCGGGGCCTGCGTGTGTCCCTACAACACTACAGATCTGGGAACAATTCAATTCATCTACCTGTCCTTCCCAGAGATTTCGGCTGCTCTCAATGTAATTATTCAAAAGGTCAACAGAATTTCCGGTATATCCCAGGAGTATAGGCAGATCATAATCTATTCCGTTCTTTTTGATTTCTTCCACAAGAAAGTTGTTTGCCTTCTTTGTCCCCCGGGCCTTACCCAGGATTAAAATCTCTCCATCTTTAATCGTGACAACGGGCTTGATATTCAAAACTCCGCCAGCAAAGGCAGCTGTGCCGGAAATTCTTCCGCCTCTCTTAAGATATTCCAAAGTATCCAGCATAGCAACCAGACATATCTCATCTCTTTTTTTATTCAGCTCTTCAGCAATTTCCTCCCGGCTCATCCCTCGGCCAATACATTCCAGGGCATATTCAGCAAGTATCCCTGACCCGACGGCAACTGTTTTGCTGTCGACTACAGAAATCTCCGGGTAATCTGCCGCTGCCAGACAGGCACTTTGGAATGTGCCGGAAAGATTGGATGCCAGGGTAATCACGATCCCTTCCTCTCCTCTTTCGCGGATTTCCTCAAAAACCTTCTCGAAAGCTGCCGGGGACGGCTGGCTGGTTTTCGGCATCACCTGACCGGACTCCAGTTCCCTGTAAAAGTCATCTCTGGATAAATCGATCCCATCCAGGTATTCCCTGTCCTCAAAAGACACGATTAAGGGAACGGTTATCACCCGACTCTTCAAACCTTCTGGTATATCTACTGTAGAATCAATAATTACCTGTATATTTTTACTCATCTTATCAATCTCCTTTTTGTTTAAAAAAATGTTGACAAATCAACTTTGAGAAGAATAGCACCCAAATGTTGTTTTGTCAACATTAAATTGTTGATTTGTCAACATTAGACAAAACAAAAAAGGAATGGTCAGGTAATATATACCAAATCATTCCTTATTAGAAGTTCATGAATGTTTATTATTGGGAGAGTTTACTATACCAGTTGCAAAACACTTCGTAATCTCTCTCATTTTGATCTGCATATGACCGGGCAAACTTGAGCATCGCTTTATCAAAAGCATCTCCTTTGCCGAGGTAACCGGCAATTCCATGTCTGTCGCCGGTCTTTGCATGAGCATGTGCCAAGGTCCAGGCGCACATGGAAGCTACTGCAGAAAATTCATCAAGACTGATTTTATCCAGGTTTGGAGAGCCCTTCCCATCCCAAAGTTGCCGGACATAGTAGTCCCTCTGCACTCCGTCAGCCTCCTGTATGCTAGCCCAGCCAAGCAGGATATCACTTGCGGTCTGAATTGCCCTCTGCCCTTCGATCACACGTCTGCCATGTTCTGTAAAGGTGCTTTTTTCTAAATAGTTTTCCAGCACGGAAGCTTTCGCTTCCTTGACCTGGAGAACAAGCGGGTCATTTTCCGAAACGCCTTCCATAACAACTATTAATGCCCTGTTTCCCACACTGCCGACACCGACGACTTTTCTGGCAATATCCACGACACGATATCTGTCTATGAGAATCCTTCTCTCCCGAGGAAGGCTGCGCCGATAGGATTGCATGGCCTCTTTAATAATGCGTTCTGTATTTTTGGCCCGTTTCCTATCTCCATATAACTGAATATCCCGCAATGGCACGATAAGCGGCGGATTGCTCTTAATCCGTATTTGTCCATCGACTACTTCGGTCAACTTAGAGAAGGCACCCTCATTGTTTTTTGAAAGAGCTTTGGCGGCACTATTCTGGATTTTTCTTGCCTTTTTTTTGCCAAGTTCTTCCTCATGTATTCTATACATTCTTTCCAGGTCGATATGCTCATACCACATGGACATGTTGCCTGTATCTGAAAAACGCAACATCATCTCACGATACATTCTTGCCGCTGCCAGGATTGTGTCTTTTCTGTCATCCACAGAGAATCCCCGGTGGCGTCCGCAGATCTCGATACTCGTTATCAGTCGTTTTAAATCCCATTCCCATGGGCCGGGAAGAGTTTCATCAAAATCATTGATATCAAATACCAGCCTCCTTTCCGGTGAGAAAAAAACACCGAAGTTCGCGATATGCGCATCCCCGCAGGCCTGAACAGTAATCCCTGTACTCGGTGTGTGGGACAGATCGTCCGCCATGATAACAGCAGCACCACGATAAAAGGCAAAAGGAGAAGCGCTCATACGCTCATGGCGAACCGGAATCAGCTCCTGAATCCTGGTTTTCTCCTGGTCTTTTAGCAATTCAATAATATGATCCCGATCTTTGCTATATTTCCATTTCCCGTGAGAAGACCGTTTGCAAGTCTTCCTAAGTTTCTTTCCGTTTCTTCTTGCCTCATCGGTATTCATTCTGCTCTGGCTCCCTTCATATTCTCACAATATCCTATCACATCCAGAGAATCTATTGCAAGGCCGGAGTCTATGAGGAATGGAATTAAACGCTGACAACTCCTTATATTTTTCTAATGATCTTTGCAGGAACACCGCCGACGATCGTATCCGGCGGGACATCCTTTACGACGACCGCTCCAGCTGCCACCACTGCATTATCACCTATGGTCACCCCGGGACATATCGTTGCATTGGCACCGATCCACACTCTTTTTCCTATATGGATCGGCGCAGGATGAAGGGCCTGGCGCTTCTCCGGATCCATGTCGTGATTCAGGGTTGCCAGTACCACTCCGTGCCCGACCAGAGCCCCATCATCAATGATTATTCCCCCCTGATCCTGGAATTTACATCCTGCATTGATAAATACGTTTTTACCGATTGTGATATTCTTTCCGAAATCTGTGTAAAATGGAGGAAACAATCCAAAGTTTTCATCCACCGGCTTGCCGATCAGTTCTGAAAACAGACCCTGAAGTTCCTCTGGTTCATGGTATTTTGTATTGATTTCCATGGTGATTTTCTGAGCCTGTCTGCTGTAAAAGCGCATCAGGTCAATTGCATCCTGGTTTTCCCCAATGGTATCACTCTCCCTGAAATATTTTAATAGTTCATTTAGTTCCATCCGTCTGTCATCCTTTTCTTCCTAAGAAATTCTTTGTCTTCAGATATTTTTTCCCATCTTATAAGCTTCTTCCATTGCCGGATTACCGATCACGTCTTTTACCTCGGTAACATCCCCTCCGAATACACAACCAGCAAGCCTTGCCTTCGGGAAACACTCAATCCATCCCTCCAGACCTTTTCTGGCTCTCTCCCAGACGTGATCTTCATTCTCAGCCGCAGAACAGATAAGATAAACATCCCTGAAAGCATAGTTCGTAGTGTAGAGAGGGTTTCCACGGTCCAGTATGGTTTTCATCTGGCCACTCATCTCGTAGTAATAAATCGGTGTTGCAAAAACAAGCACATCCGCCTTTTCCATCTTCTGCTCAATCAGGTCTGCATCATCCCGTATCACGCACCTCTGCGTTTTCTGGCAGGCGAAGCATCCCCTGCAGAACTTTATGTCTTTACCACGAAGGCTTATCAATTCCACCTTATGGCCTGACTGCACAGCTCCTTTTGCGAACTCGGAAGCCAGAAGTTCAGAATTGCTCCCCTCCCGGGGACTTGTCGATATAATTAAAACACTTTTTCCTTCTGTTTTCATCCTATTTCCTCCATATTTATAGTGATTGTAATGTTTCCTTTTCCAAGCAGCTCTTTCATTCCTTCCTCATCCTGGTCCGTGATATGCCCAAGTCTTGTGTAGGCCCAGGAATTGCTGCCGTAAAATACTACCATCTGATTTCCGGAATACAGAACTATGTCTCCCGATGATGTGGTGGTCTGTACATCATTTTTTGGAAGACTTGAGCCGATTGGTCCCACCTGCTCGAATCCTCCGTACATGGACATCTGTATGGTAAGTGGTTCCTTTTCGCACAACTTCTTAAGTGCTTCCACCGATTCATTTTCTTCCCATTGTACATTGACTCTTTTATCACCGATGATCATCGTAAGCTTCCCCTCTTCTTTCGGCTCACTCGTTTCAGCAGAAACTTTTTCTGTATTATCCGTTGACTTTTCTTCAGTGTAAGCAGCAGGTTGTTTTGTCTTTTTCTGCTTTGCCCGGACGATTACCTTACACTTGTATTTCTTATTTTTATATCTTGCTGTTATTGTCGTCTTCCCGGCCTTTCTGGCTTTGATTTTTCCCTTTGAAACCGTAGCAGCCTTTTTATTTGATGAGCTCCAGCGAACCTTCTTTGCAGTTGCACCTCTAAGCTTAATGGTTTCCGTTTCCCCGGGAGTCATCACCAGATTTTTGTGAGTAAACCCGATTGTTTTTTTCCTGGAAAACTGTATTGTTACTTTTCCATTTCCTAAAGCCTTTTTCAATCCCTTTGGATTGGTTATTCGGCCTACAGGGGTATATTTATAACTTGTGGTAAAGGATTTATAAAATATTACCAGGCAGTCCGTGCCATATAACATGATATCCCCAGCTTTGATCTTCTTTACCCTTTTCTCGTTTGCAGGTAGATCGTTCTTTAAATACTTATACTTCTCGTTACCGTTAAGATCATACATTTTATACTTTATCGGCATTTTTTTGAGAAGTGCTCTGGCTGAATCGTTGTTATAAAATACGCATTTGAAAGACTTGCTTCCTGCCTTCATATTAACTGCAATGTTGTTTTCAGCTTTTACCGATACTTTTGATAGGCAGATGGCAAGTAACAGAATGCATATCGGTGTAATAATCTTTTTGTTTATTACTTTCATTCCTTATCCTCCATGCTGACTGTGATTGTCACATCTCCATTGCTTAATAATTCTGTCATTCCTGCCTCATCCTGGTTTGTGATATGACCAAGCTTTGTGTATTCCCAAGTGTTGCTGCCACAAAATACTACCATCTGATTTCCGGAATACAGAACTATGTCTCC
>JBGVCE010000150.1:0-3903 GCA_045226235.1 Anaerobutyricum sp. | reverse complement strand
AAGTAGCTGTATAGCCCAAAAGGCAGCAGTAGAGGTGTTATGGACGCACCCAAGATCTGCACGGCGAAGCCGTGTATACTTGATGCTCTGGTAATTCAATTACCGAGTAGTTCACGAAGATGACCAGAGCACGTTTTTTTCCTTTTTTTGCGAATATTTTATTGTTTTTGATAGATAACTTTCCATATCTGGTTTTCTCATGGGAAGTAATCTGAAAACCTGTCCAGCCACCCTTTATGATATTATTCCGAATAGATATTTTTCCCTTGGCAAAAGCCCTTATTTTGCCAAAAAGAGTAATATGACAACCGCTGGAGTAAGCTGTTTTCGTTCGGCTACTGTTTGAAATAATCCGGTTGTTCTTGACAACTGCATTAGGGGTGTTAAACAGAGCCAGACCTTCTGCTGTGTTGCCTGTGATATTACAGTTTTTAACGAAAGAGAGTAATCTAGCATCCCCCAAATAGGAATCTGAGAGTAAAACCTGTTTGGGGGATATTTCTATATCTAAAAGAATAAAACTATTTCTGTATGAAATGTGACAAACTCACAGAAGCCCTCACTGTATTCTGCTATAATAACATCACACAAGGGAAAATAATTCATTGAAGAGAGATAATTAAACATCAAAAAATGAAAGCGGAAAGGAGAAAGAGGAGATGAAAACAATAATAGTAGGAGGAGTTGCAGCAGGTGCCAGCTGTGCAGCCAGATTAAGAAGACTTGATGAGACAGCGGAAATCATTCTTCTGGAAAAAGGCCCATATATATCCTATGCAAATTGCGGTCTACCTTATCATATAGGAAATGTGATCAAAAACAGAGATTCTCTTATCGTAACAAAGAAAGAGATGATGGAAGACCGTTTCCATGTAGATGTACGCACAGAAAGCGAGGCTCTGTCCATTGACCGGGAGAGAAAAACTGTACAGATACTCAATCATCAATCCGGCCAGGAGTATACGGAATCCTATGACAAACTGGTTATCGCCACAGGATCTTCCCCCATTAAGCCTCCTATCCCTGGAATTGACTCCGACAGGATCATCACCCTGTGGACAGTGCCGGACACAGATAAAATCTGTAATATAATCCGTCAGAAAGACGCCAAAAGTGCGGTTGTAGTCGGGGGTGGATTTATCGGGTTGGAGACCGCCGAAAACCTGAAACATGCTGGTCTGAATGTAACTATGGTGGAGGCTATGGATCAGGTTATGGCACCTTTGGATCCCGAGATGGCAGAACTTCTTCATGAAAATATCAGGGAAAATCAGGTGGATCTTCATCTGTCAGATGGCGTGGAATCCTTCCTGGAGGAAGGCTCTCAGGTGATCGTCAAACTTCGAAGTGGAGCTCAAATATCTGCGGATATGGTTATTTTGTCCATAGGTGTCCGCCCCAACAGTAAGCTTGCAAAAGATGCAGGCCTTACCCTCAATGAACGTGGCGGCATCGTTACAGATGATTATCTAAGAACTGATGATGAGAATATCTATGCGGCAGGTGATGTGGTCCAGGTTACTGATGTGGTTAGTGGCAACAAGACCATGGTACCTCTTGCCGGTCCGGCCAACAAAATGGGCAGGATCGTCGCTGATAATATAACCGGTGGAATTGAAAGATATAAAGGAACGCAAGGTTCTTCAGTTGCCAAGGTCTTTGACCTGACAGCAGCAACTACCGGCAGCAACGAAAAAACTCTTCAGAAGAATGGAATGGTCAAAGGTCAGGATTACGAAACGGTCATCATTACACAGAACCATCATGCAGGGTATTATCCCGGGGCACTCCCCATGGTCCTGAAATTGATCTTTGCAGTAGATGGCAGCCGCATATACGGAGCTCAGATTGTGGGCAGAGAGGGCGTTGACAAGAGGATTGATACCATCGGTGTCGCTATGCGGATGGGTGCGACGATTGAGGATCTTAAGTCCCTGGAACTTGCTTATGCACCGCCATATTCCTCAGCAAAGGATCCGGTCAACATGGCGGGATTCACTGCAGAAAATGTAATCCGAGGATTAGTCAGATTCTGTGACTGGGATCTTCCGGACCATGATAAGGAGGTTATCCTGCTTGACATCCGTGAGGATGCAGAGCGTATGGCTTATAAACTTCCTGACTCCACAGATATTCCTCTAGGTGAGTTGCGGGACAGATTAGGAGAACTGGATCCTGAAAAGACATATATCACCTTCTGCGCCATCGGCGTACGGTCTTATCTGGCAGCAAGGATTCTTATGCAAAATGGATTCAATCATGTTATGGTGTATCCAGGTGGAGTGCGCTTTTATGAATCTCTTCACCGAAAGGCAGAATCATTTACAGAAGACGACAATCCAAAAGCATTGTCAGATGATAAAAGAGAAGGGGAAAAAACAAAGATGGAAAAAGTAAAAGAGATATGTCTTGACTGCTGCGGTATGCAGTGCCCCGGGCCAATCATGGAAGTCTATAAAGGTATTGAAGCAATGGATGAAGGGGATATATTGAAAGTGACTGCCTCAGATCCGGGATTCTCCAAAGATATCAAATCCTGGTGCAGAAGTACAGGAAACACGCTGATTTCCAATGAGAAAAAGGGTACTGAATATGTTGCCTGTATTCAGAAAGGTCTGCGTCCGGATGTGGCAGATAAAATTCTGAAGACTCCAGAGAAGACAGAGAAAAATGGTAAGACAATCATCGTCTTTGATGGTGATATGGACAAGGTTCTTGCTTCATTTATCATTGCCAATGGGGCTCTGGCCATGGGAAGACCGGTTACCATGTTTTTCACTTTCTGGGGACTGACCGCATTACGCAAAACACAGAAGCAACCAATCAAAAAGAACCTCACTGAAAAAATGTTTGGTATGATGCTTCCACGAGGTTCGCAGAAACTCAAGCTCAGCAAGATGAACATGGGAGGAATCGGAACCGCAATGATGAAAGGAATCATGAAGGATAAGAACATCGATTCCCTGGAAGATCTAATGAAAAAAGCTATGGAAGCAGGAGTACGTATCATAGCATGCTCCATGAGTATGGATGTTATGGGAATCCACAAGGAAGAATTGATTGACGGTGTCGAAATCGGCGGCGTTGGGACTTACCTTGGAGAAGCAGAAGAATCAAATGTAAATCTTTTCATTTAAGATATAAATAAACTCAAAATTTCCAAGATTGCTCAGCTTCCGGGTGCTTTTAAATGTAATGTATCCATTTCTTCTCCTTTTCATTTTGAGCAAAGTTGAGTAAATCTAATACAAATATATATTATCAATTGTGTAAGACCTTGACAAGAGACCTTCCACTCAATATAATAAGTGAACGAAAGGTCACTATATATTGAAAAAAGGACTAAGGAGGAAAACCAATGCGCCACTGTGGAACACAGCTTTTGGAAACAGAAAGATTGATTCTAAGAAGATTTGAAATTGGTGATGCGGAAGCAATGTATAAAAACTGGGCTTCTGATTCTGAAGTAACAAAATATCTTACGTGGCCTGCACATGCTAGTATCGATGTCAGTATGGCAGTTTTGGAAGACTGGATTTCATCCTATTCAAAGGACAATTATTATCAGTGGGCAATTGTCCTGAAAGACCATGGAAGTGATCCAATCGGAAGCATTGCCACAGTTCATATAAACGACGATATCGATATGATTCATATAGGCTATTGTCTTGGAAAAACATGGTGGCATCAAGGAATCATGTCTGAGGCTCTGAAAGCGGTAATGAATTTCTTTTTTGATGAGGTTGGAGCAAACCGCATCGAAAGCCGTCATGACCCAAGGAATCCGATTTCCGGCATGGTTATGCAAAAGTGCGGCATGAAATATGAAGGCACCATGCGAAGTGCTGACAGAAATAATCAAGGTATCTGCGATGCATGCTGGTATGCATTGCTAAGGTCAGA
>JBGVCE010000149.1:0-2635 GCA_045226235.1 Anaerobutyricum sp. | reverse complement strand
TGAACTGGGAGGCAAATATATCGATACTGCCTACACCTATCTGGATGGGCAGAGTGAGATGGCAGTAAGAAAATGTGTGGTTGAGCGGAAGCCCAGAGACAGTTTCATCCTGTCGGAAAAACTTCCCGGATACCTGTGCAAATCCTATGAAGACTGTGAGAAATACTTCCAGGAAGAGCTGGAGCGGTGCGGGGTAGAGTATTTCGACGTCTTTATGCTGCACTGGCTCAATCGGAAAAACTATGCCATCGCAGAGAAAAATGACGAATTCCGTTTTCTCCGGGAGAAAAAGGAACAGGGGCTGGCCAAAAGGATTGGATTTTCCTTCCACGACAGTGCGGAGCTCCTGGACGAGATCCTGACCAAACATCCGGAGATTGATGTGGTTCTGATCCAGATTAATTTCCTTGACTGGGATTCGGCAGGCATAGAATCCGGAAAATGTTACGATATCGTCATGAAACATGGCAAGAAGGTATTTGTCATGGAACCGGTCAAAGGAGGATCCCTGGCATCCCTGCCTGAGGAGGCGGAGGAATACCTGCGGGGAGTTCATCCTGACTGGACACCTTCAGACTGGGCCCTGCGTTTTGTTCAGTCCCTGCCGGGGGTGGAACTCTGCTTAAGCGGTATGAACGAACTGGCTCACATCGACGCAAACCTGAAGAAGTTTCATCCCTTCAACGATCAGGAGAAAGAAGCCCTTTTCCATGTCAGGGGGATTATTGAGAGCCAGACGGCCGTTCCCTGTACCGGATGCCGCTATTGTGTAAGCCATTGTCCCATGAACATCCCAATTCCGGAGTTCTTTAAGATGTACAATGAGAAAAAACGGTACCCCCAGGACGGATGGAAGATTATCCCCACCTACCGCCAGATGACCCAGACCTGTGGAAAGGCCTCCGACTGTATCGAGTGCCACAGCTGTGAGCAACACTGCCCCCAGCATATCCCTATAGCAGAAAAAATCCTAAGAGTAAAATATTCCTTTGAGAGAGATCTGGTCTGATCTTGGATTTCTCTCCATATACCAGAAAAGGTGGAACCTCAGCCGAGGCTCTGCCTTTTCTTTTTTTGCTTATTTTTCTGAGAATCCATTCGCAAAATTTACAAGCCCTTTAATGAAGCAAAAATAATTCATTTATGCCGATACGGCGGAAAGGGCTAAGATATGGAAAAGACAAGAGAAATCACAGCGGAGAACATCGGAGCAAATATCAGAAGACTGCGCATGGAACATGGAGAAACCCAGCAGCAGTTAGGAGAATTCCTGGGATACGGGCCATCTACCGTGGCCAACTATGAGAGCGGCTACCGTCTCCCGGACCTGGAGACCTTCTTAAAGATTGCATTCCACTATGAGGCTATGCTGGAGGACTTTGTAGTTCCCCTGTGAAAGCAGGGGAACAGGATATGTTCACGAATCGTGAATACGTGGACTGAAAAATAAGATTATACTCTATACAAAGATTAAAGATCAGGAGGAAAAATATATGAAGAAAAAAGTGATCATCGTTATTATCGTATTAGCGGTCTTTGCCATGATGGGAAGAGGGAGAGACAGGACCAGTGAAAATGTGGTTACCAAAGAAACAGCACAAAATGAAGTGGCTCCCGCGACGGAAGCACCAGCTACAACAGAAGCACCCCCTACGACGGAAATGGCTCCCACCACAGAAGTGGTGGAGGAAGAACCATCAACAGAAAAAAAGAAGGAAACGAAAAAAAAGGCATCCAAAGATAAAGTATCCCCGGACTTTAAAAAGGCTATGGACAGTTATGAAGCCTTTTTTGATGAGTACGTGGAATTCATGAATAAGTACGCCGAGTCAGATGATGCCTTAGGCATGCTGGCAGACTACAGCGACTACATGACAAAATATGCGGATACCATGGAAAAAATGGACGCCATTAACTCGGAAGAACTCTCGGCAGCAGATTATGCCTATTACATCGATGTGACTGCCAGAATCCAGAAGAAGCTTCTGGAAGTGAGCTACTGAGATAGGGTTTAGCTTAGAAAAAATGAGCATGCCTGGATTGCATAGATCTGGGTATGCTTTTTATATTTCTGGTAGATTGACAAGGTTTTTTTGGGAAACTATAATTAAGGCGATTATAGAATGAACAAAAAGGACCGTAGGATTATGTCAGAAAAAACCACCGGGTCCAAACTTTGGACCAGAGATTTTACAATTATAACAGCAGGCAGTGTCATCTCCATGTTTGGCAATGCCATGTCCGGCTTTGCCATGAGTCTGATGGTTTTGGACATCTCTAAGTCTACCTTTCTTTTCTCCATCTACATCGCCATGTATACCCTGCCCCAGCTGATTATGCCGGTGATGTCCGGGGCAGTACTGGACCGTTTTTCCAGAAAGAAAGCCATCTACAGTCTGGATTTCCTGTCATCATTTCTATATGTGATCATGGCAGGAATCCTTGCCACCGGATGGTTTTCCTTCCCTGTTTTTGCCATATACTGCTTCATTCTCGGGTCGATAGAGAGTATCTACATGGTGGCGTATGAAAGCTTTTACCCCCTGCTGATCAGCGAGGGGAATTACCAGAAAGCCTACTCCGTAGCCAGCGTTCTGGAAACACTGTCCGCCGTCATGGTTCCGGCCGCAACCTT
>JBGVCE010000148.1:0-2187 GCA_045226235.1 Anaerobutyricum sp. | reverse complement strand
TCGTAAACAATTTATGGTCCTGCAAAAAAGCGGATTAGTCTTCAGCATCTGCATATTCAGCCTGTCACATACCTGGGATGTCAAGGTTTCCAAATCTGTCCCATCGTCCAACTCCAAAACTGTGTTTTTAAGCATATCTATAATCTCCACTGCATCAGCAAGCCTGCTCTTCATCATCTCGCGGTCATAAGTCCGATCCCAGGCAGGATAATAGGTTTCAATGCCTTCCAGTGTCTCCAGGATATTCATCGTTTTCCTTATTTCCTGTTCATCAATGAAGATAGGTATATCACCCTTTACCGGAACAGCGTCTCCTATGAAAAGACAGTCTCCCACAAGATATGACACTTCATCACATGAATGTCCCGCCGTCCGAATGACTTTGATCATCGCGCCGCCTTCCAGCCGAATCTCATCGCCGTCCTTAACCACAAAATCAACTTTTGATGATTTTCCTGCGAGATTATAGAAATTCGGAATGGGTCTTTCCTTGAATTGCAGATCGATATCCTCAATCCAAAGCCTTTCACCTTCGCTGGCATAAATCTTACATCCTGAATGTTCCCGGAACCACGCCGCCGATCCGATATGATCAGGATGCGCATGCGTAAGAAATACTCCCTTAATCTCAGAAGTATTCCTTCCAATCGAATCCAGATAATCCATTATCTTAGTCTCAGAGCCGTAAACACCCGAATCAATAAGGTAAAGTGACTCTGCTTCAAGAATATAAACATAGACAAACCTTTTAATCTGTTCAGTTACATTAAAATCGATCTTTATCTGATGAACCTTCATTTTGATCATCCTTCCTTATACAAATATCATTCCGGTATTTTTTCATAGTACAAAAAATCTGTAACGCCGGTGTTTTCGGCATACAGTCTCTGCTCACCCCTATATAAAAACCCGGCTTTTTCATACATCCTCTGCGCCGGAAGATTTGTTTTCAGCGCATCAAGGCGAAGCGCCTTTTTCCCATTCCTGACTGCAATCTTCATCGCTTCCTCAAGAATCTTGATCCCCAGTGATCTTCCCTGATATGAAGGAGAAACCGCAAGCAGATGAACTGTTGCTACCTGATCGTTCGGAAGTTTATCCCTCCATACTATCTTCTCGTATTCCGCGCCCTGATTCATAGAAATTGCCACAACCCCGGCGGCATCATCTTCATCCATCAGGAAATACATCTCATCATGCAGAATATATGCTCTAAGCTGTTCATCTGTAGGATGCTTTCCATATACCCACCTGGCATATTGCTCTATCAGCGGAGTGTTCTCTATCACATCAATATATATTTTCTTCACTGCCTCGAAATCATTCGCATAAACCAGCTGCATCTTTCAATCTCCATCTTCTGCAAAATCTTCATACTTCATCGGCGTAAACCAAATCCCGTTCACTGTCTGTTCTTTATCCGTGTCTGTAAATCCCAGCGCATGATAAAACGGCACTCCATAGGGCGAGGAATTAAGAGTGATTGTCTGATTCGGATAATCTTGCCGTACTGCTTTGAACAACTTAGTTCCAATCCCCCGGCGATGATATTTCCCGTCCACAAAAAAGAAACAGATATGCTTTTTGTCTGATCGGATTCCTACAAGACCTATCAGTCTTTCCCCGTCAAAAGCACCATAGTATTCGATTCCTGCAAGATATCCTTCGTCATGTAAACACTTCCGGAATTCCTCTATGCCCTCTTCCCCATAATCCGGTGACTCATACTCTGAAAACACTCTCCACGCAAGGTCAAGAGCTGTAGATATTTCTTCTTCAGAAAGCTTCCTAATTGACACTTCACTTTTCATTTTCTCCATATAAACAAATATTAGGTCATCTTTAACGATCCTTTGATCAAACTCTCTATATCCATTGTCCTTATACAAGCGGATATTATCCTTGCTTCTTGTACTTGTAAAAAGCTCATATCGCTTACCCGGAAAATTGCGCTCGATCTCCGTCAGGAGCCTTCTTCCATAACCCTTACGCCTGTGATCCGGATGAACCATCAGTTTCCCGATATATACGGTTCCATCAGCTTCTTTCGCACGAACTGAGCCGATAATAGTGCCATCATCATCGATCATCTTGAGAATACGCCCTTGCGCATATTCTTCTGTTACTTCATCTAACTTTTGTTTCAGCGGAGGAATATCGTTACTTCCAAACAAAGCAGCTTCACTC
>JBGVCE010000147.1:0-3648 GCA_045226235.1 Anaerobutyricum sp. | reverse complement strand
TTGCAGGCGAGCAGGCTGAAGAAGATGATGATATCAAAGTTGCTAAAGTAATTGTCAACGATGATGTAGCTGTAGACGGATCCTTATATACAGTAGGACGTCGTGGTGTTGCAGGTACTGTATTTGTTCACAAATGTGCAGGTGCAAAGGCTGAGACAGGCGCTTCCCTGGAGGAAGTTCAGGCAGCTGCTCAGAAGGTTATTGATAATGTAAGAACCATGAGTATGGCTATCAACCCATCCACCGTTCCTGCAGCAGGCGTTCCCGGATTCGAACTGGGCGAGGATGAGATGGAAATCGGTATCGGTATCCATGGTGAGCCCGGCGTTAAGAAGATGAAACTGGAACCGGCAGATAAGATCGTTGATATGATGTTAGAAAAGATTCTTGGTGATCTTGACTACACAGGATCTGAAGTTGCTGTTATGATCAACGGATGCGGCGGAACTCCTCTTATGGAATTATATATTGCCAACAATCGCGTAAATGATGTTCTTACCGAAAAAGGCATCAAGATCTACAAGACATATGTTGGTAACTTCATGACATCCATTGAGAGCGAAGGTTTCTCCATCTCCGTACTTAAACTGGACGATGAGCTCAAAGAACTCCTGGATGCTCCGGCAGATACTCCTGCATTCAAACAGTTCTAATCTGACATCACCTCAGATTGAATAGAAAAGATGGATAGCTATATCCGATAAAAAAGATTTGAATCTTTATTCACAAAACATCCATCTCATCCTGAACCATCATGAGATGGATGTTTTTCATTAATTGATTATCTTTTGATAAAGAAGGAATATATTATGGCTGATAAAGCAAAAGTACTTGAAATATTAGACAGAGTTATCCAGGATATGGATGAGCAGAAATTATTTCTTACAGAATTAGACAATGTGATTGGTGACGGTGACCACGGAATCAATATGGACAGGGGTTTTCAGGCTGTAAAAAAACAGATGCCCACCTACACTGATCTTGAAGTAGATGGCATCCTCAAGGATGTTGGCAAACAGTTAATGAAGGTTGTAGGCGGATCTGCAGGTCCTCTTTATGGATCCGCATTCAAGAAAGCCGGTGTTTACCTGAAAGGCAAAACCGAAGTCTCCATGGATGATTTCATCGGAATGATGGATACTTCCATCGAGCAGATCCAGAAACTGGGTCATGCTGTGGAAGGCGAAAAGACCATGCTGGATGCTATGATTCCCGCAACTAAAGCCATGAAAGAATCCTACGCTGCTGACGGCGACTACAAAAAGGCTCTGGAAGCCGGTGTTGCTGCCGCAGAAGCAGGTGTAGAATACACCAAGACAATCATCGCAACAAAAGGTCGTGCCAGCTACCTTGGTGAGAGAAGTATCGGGCACCAGGATCCCGGTGCTACTTCCTTCACTTTGATGCTTAAAGACGTTTCTGATTTAGCTTAGGAGGAAAACATTATGGTAGGTATCGTTATCGTTTCTCACAGCCAGAAGCTTGCAGAAGATATCGTAGATCTTGCCCACCTTATGGCTGCAGATGCACCTATGCGTGCTGCAGGCGGTATGGAAGACGGTGGTTTCGGAACCAGTTATGACAAGATTGAAAGTGCCATAGAAGATATTTATACCGATGATGGTGTAATTGTACTTATGGATCTTGGAAGTGCCGTTATGACAACCGAAGCTGTGTTAGAAGAGATGAAAGACGACGATAAGCTCGTTGAAATGGTTGACTGCCCGATTGTAGAAGGAGCCATCGCAGCATCTGTTGTTGCTGCAGGCGGAGCTTCTATTGAGGAAGTAATTGAGGCGGCCAAGTCTGCCCGTGACATGGAAAAATTCTGATTTTCAACTCTTTTATCATCAATTCTATCAAAATAAACCCACTGCAGATGAAGATTTTATCTACAGTGGGTTTTTCTCATTCTACGGCTCCTAATTCGGTGTAGATCATTCCATGCTTCCCTCTCTCCGAGCGAAACAGGGAAATCCTCTCCACAAGAATCTCCTTTTGAGGCACATAAACAGGGATTCCATCTGCTCCTTTCGGTAAGGAGACCTTACGCATCAAAGTAATATGAGGTGAGAATTTTTTCCGGTCAAATGGAACATCCCACTCCGCCAGATTTCTTCGAAGCCTCCGTACATAAGCTGTTAGGGCAGGGCAATCAGATATCCTAGCGAAAAACATATCCCGGAAATGCTGCAATCCCTCCAGCTTCAAAAGAAACGGCTCATAGTTCACGCGATTCATTATATCCAGGATCTCTTCCGGATTCCCGTACTCCCCGATAAAAGTTAATGTCATATGGAGATTCTCCGGGGGTGTAAATCTTCCTCTTACTCCACAGTTCCTAAGATCTTCCTGCAGATCAGTAAGAGTCTTAATCATCTCTTTCTCAAATTCGATAGCTATGAATAGTCTCATAATCAGAATGTAACAACAACAGGCTCCTGGGTAAAGGAACTAAAGGTTGCAACCGCATCTTTGAAGTAGAACACTTCCGTGTTATCATCCTCTGCAGAATACATGGACTGAAGAGAGGGATATGCATCCAGCATTGATTTCTTCGCTTCAATACGGGGATCTTCCACAAGTGTTCCGGCCACTCTTAACCAGTCTCCGCCCTTGCAGGCACAGATCTCTACTTTGGGATTAGCATGAATCTGTTTAGAAACGTCTTTTACTTTTCCTGTCTGTATATAGAGTTTACCCTCAAAAATATGTGCTGTGCCAAAAGGTCTGACACGGGCCTGATCACCATCGATAGTTGCAAGATAATAGATACCTGCTTCTTTTAAGTAATTTGCTACTCTTTCCATTCTACACTCCTCCACTTTTCTTAATCTTTTGTCAGCAGTTTTTTTATTCATGATATCAGCATAGCTGATCTGAATCCGTTATCAAATATCTCCCCGCAGCGCTTAATCTACAGGATGTATTCCATGTGTTTTTTCTGTGTCTGAAATCCCATTTTCTCATAGAATTTCTCCGCAGATTCATTTCCTCTCCAAACATTTAAAGTAATCTCATAACAGCCCAGCCGTTTTGCTTCAGATCTGATATGAGAAAACAGCCTTTCTCCGATATGCTGTCCTCGAAAACATTCGTCGACGCATAAATCATCGATATAAATCGATGTGAAAGGAACCAGATTTGCAGATTCAGGCTGTTTATGAAATTCACAGAAGGCATAGCCCATAAGGATGTCATCCTCCCCTGCAGCCACATAGATCTTCCTGGACGGATCTTCCAGGATAGTAGCCAATTCATCTTCATTATATTTTGTAGTTCCCGGAATAAATATATCCGGGCGGGCCTGGGCATGAATCTCCAGTACCTGCCTCAACAGTTCCATAATCCTTCCGATATCTTTCCTCTCTGCTTCTCGGATATGCATTTTTCAGTCATCCCCTCTTTTTATATTACCAGCATATTATAACCTATTTCTGTGATGGGTAAAAGAGAAAAATAAAAAAGAGCATCATAAGATGCTCATAGATAATATTGTTATATACCTTCAAAACCACATACAGTTTACATCTATTAAATGAAAAGCAAGTCAAAAGATTCGCCTGGTCAAGCTGTCGACCTATTAGTAGCAGTCAGCTGCGTACATCGCTGCACTTCCACCTCTGCCCTATCAACCTCGTCGTCTTC
>JBGVCE010000146.1:0-7548 GCA_045226235.1 Anaerobutyricum sp. | reverse complement strand
GTATCTCAGGATATACCCTGATCTATAATTCCTACGGATTACGGCTGGTAGCCCATGAGGCATTCACCTCCACAGAGGACGTGATTGAGAAGGAGATCGATGTACATTCCAGTACGGTAATCCGCGAACTTAACAGTGTGAGAGAGAGGGTCTATGATACGGAAAACGGAAAGAAATTCCGTGAGAAGATTAAAGACCTGGAAGAGTTGCTTCAGGCTTATCGTTCCGGTCTTATCCTGGAAAGAGAGTAATCCCTTATATCGGGAGTCATCTGCCTGATTCCCACTTAATTAAAGTTAAAAATCATTTTATCCGGAACCAAAATGGGCTTTCAAGGTCCGTTTTGGTTCCTTTTTATCAGCTTATTATTTTGTCAGATAGAAATTTAGCGATTTAATGGGCTGATGTGATTGACAAATAGCGGCAACCTGTTATATATTCTAAATTATCATGCAGTAATTATGGGAAAAGGAGTGTAACAAGATGAAGATTTCGGGCAACAAGTTGTTTGTGACGGCATTGAAAAAAGAAGGCGTGGATACGATTTTCGGATATCCGGGCGGAATGGTCGTCAATCTTCTCGATGAACTCTATAATGCCCCGGGAATAAATATGGTGCTTCCAAGACATGAACAAGGCCTGATCCATGCGGCGGACGGATATGCCAGAGCCACCGGTAAGGTGGGAGTATGTCTAGTTACAAGCGGACCCGGAGCAACGAATCTTGTCACGGGGATCGCTAATGCCAACTATGATAGCATTCCGCTGGTTTGCTTCACCGGGCAGGTTCCGGAGTATCTGATTGGAAATGATGCTTTTCAGGAAGTGGACATCGTCGGAATTACAAGAAATGTAGCTAAATTTGTCATCATGGTGAGGGATCGTGAGATGCTTGCCCAAAGAATTAAGGAAGCCTTTTATATCGCACGTTCCGGAAAGCCCGGGCCGGTGCTGGTGGATCTTCCGGCAGATGTCATGGCGGAGCTGGGTTCTACTTCCTACCCCACAGAAGTATCGATCCGTGGCTACAAACCAAACACCAGCATCCATATCGGCCAGCTGAAGAAAGCCCTGGCTTTACTAAAGAAAGCGAAGAAACCCATGTTCCTGATCGGCGGTGGTGTAAATATCGCCGGAGCCCAGGCAGAACTGACAGACCTGGTGGAAAAACTGGAGATTCCTGTGGTAACTTCTGTCATGGGCAGAGGAGCCATCGCCACAGATCATCCTTTATATTTTGGAAATATCGGAATGCACGGATGCTTCACTGCTAACCGAATCGCAAATGAGTGTGACCTGATGGTATCCATCGGATGCCGTTTTAATGACCGGGTTACCGGCAGGATCGCCACCTTTGCCCCCAATGCCAAGATCGTACATATCGATATCGAGTCAGCAGCAATCTCAAGAAATATTATCGTGGACATTCCCATTGTGTCAGATGCAAAACTTGCCATCACCAAGATGCTGGAACTGACCAAACCGATGAAACACGAAAAATGGGTGGCAGACATCGTTAAGTGGCAGGAGAAATACCCTCTTTCTGTGGAATGTGATTCCGGTGTCAATCCTCAGAAGATCATGGAAACCTTAAATGAAATCTATGCAGATAAGGATACCATCTTTACATCCGATGTAGGACAGCATCAGATGTGGGCTAACCAATATCTGAAACTGGATGACAGACATCGTCTGATCCAGTCCGGAGGACTGGGTACCATGGGATTTGGTCTTCCTTCTGCCGTGGGAGCGCAGATCGGTTGCCGGGAGAAAGAAGTTGTGTCCATCAATGGCGACGGCGGATTCCAGATGAATATGCAGGAGCTGGCCACAGGCGTTGTGGAAAGACTTCCACTGGTGAATGTTATCCTGAACAATACCTTCCTTGGCATGGTCCGTCAGATGCAGACCCAGTTCCACAAAGGACGTTTTGCCCTGACCAACCTGAATTGTTATAAATCAGAGACCGGTGAGGTGATTGATAAAGGGTTTGAGGATATGGAATATGTACCTAACTTTGTGAAGGTAGCTGATAGCTATAATTCCAAGGGCTACCGTGTCACAAAGAACGAAGACCTGAAAGCCACCTTAGAAGAGGCCAGAGCTTATGCTTTAGAGCATAAGAGACCGGTTATCGTGGAATGTATGGTATCTCCGGATCAGCTGGTAATGCCATGGATTCCGGGCGGTAAGAGTTTTGATGACATATTATTATAAGGAGGGACAGCCATGAGGGAAGTAAGTAATATTAAGAAAAAAAGATGGGTCTCTCTTTATGTGGAGAACCGGATCGGTGTAATGGCACGTATAGCCAGTATGATGGCAGGAAAATCCTATAATATCGATAGTATCACTGTCGGTAAGACAGAAGATCCTACGGTATCTCGCATGACCATCGGGTTATCCTCCGATGATCCGACCTTCGAGCAGATTAAGAAGCAGCTGAACCGTTGTGTGGAGGTTATTAAGCTGAATGATATCACGGATGCCCCAACCCACATGAAAGAGATTCTCTTTTTCAAGATCCATGATTGCTCAGAATTCGAGAAAGGTGAGATCTTCCGAATCGCCACTGTATTTGGTGCTAAGGCCATCGATTACGGAATCGATAGTGTACTTCTGGAATGTGTCGCTACCGAAGGAAAGAATAACGACCTGATCAAACTACTGATGGAGAAATTCAAGAGGGTTGAAGTGGTCCGCGGCGGTATTGTTGCCATCGAGTCCATCAGCATGACAGACCGATAAAGACTAATTACCCTATAATTAAATAATCAAAATATCGTTATTAGCAGAGAAAACAGTGCCGGGAAGATGGTTAACATCCTGGCACTTTCTTTTTTCTGTTTTAGGGGTTAAGAATTCGCACCAAGAGATACTTGACAGCGTGAAAACATTCATATATTATATAACTGTAAAAATATTACAATTACACTAAAAAATGTAATTATGTAAGGAGGTGAAAAACTTATATCATAGTTGTGTGCGAGCCAGTGAGAAATAATGGAAAGAGAGGTTAAGTATATGCATCGTACATGGAAGAAGATTCTTGCATTGACGATGGCGGCATTACTTCTGGTGGGCAGCTGCAATCTGTCCTGGACTACAGAATCCGCCTACGCTTCCCAAGTGCAGAATCTGCAAGATGAACTTACCTCAGATAAACCGGCCGGAAAGACCGATGGAGATGCCTCAGAGAAAGAACAGACCACGAAGGATGCTGACAGCATCGACCCAGAGAAGACGAAGACATCTGCTAAAGACGACTCTTCGGAAGAAGTACATGACCAAGAGGAACCTTCTGAAAATAAACCATCAGAAGAGGTGTCTAAGGAGGATCAGACATCTGAAGAACAATCGTCAGAAGACAAATCTGGAGAGGATCGTTCTTCCGGGGAGAAAACAACGGAAGATACCGCTTCCGAAGAGTCCTCCACCGAGACATCCCCGGATAAAGCCGGCCCCGATGGAGATGGTCCGGAAGAGTTGGTTTTCGAAGATACGGAGGATTACTCCCTGCTATCCACAGGAGGGCCTCATGATGTTGATATGCCGGATGTCACCAGCCATTATTTCAGACTTCAGAAAAACAGCACAAAGGTCGGCTCCGCCAGCGGAACATACCTTAAGGTAGTCAGTAATGTGAATGAAGCTTCCAGGTATATTTCTACGGAGATGACGGATGGAACCCTCTATAGTTTTACTCCCCGTAAAACATCCTCCACCGCTGTTACCGTAGGAGGCGGATCAGGGGGAAGTATTTCATTAAGTGCCGTGGCCGGAACCAGCAGAGAGCGCTTTGGAGATGTCTTCGATGCCGTGAATGCGGGACGTATAAGCAGTAAGGTATTTAACCTGTCCAAATGCTCCAGCAATCCCTATGCCCTGTATACCAATGTAGGGACCTGGTATGACGCTTCTGCCAGAAAAACCTATTCCGTAGATATGAAGATGGAAGTGACCGGATACATGTTTCCATCGGAGAAGATCCGGGACCAGCTATATAACAAGTACACAGCACCCTATGTGGGGTTTAACAGCAACATTATCGGCATAACTGTCATGGGCACGGATTATGTGCAGACCACATTTACCTTTTATTATCATGGAACCGGCAAGGAGATATCGAACCTGCATGGTGTGATTCAGTTCTGTGATGTGGATGCCCAGCAGGGTGTAGACTTTGGAAGCGGTTTTCAGAAGATTATCATGTTCAAGACCTCCGGCTCCCACCTGCAGTACAATTCCTCAGGCATTATAAGCGGTAGCCGTGGATATGTTTCCAGCCGTACGGTGGAAAACGTGAAATCAGGTGATGCCAACACCACAGTCCTTGGAGTATTTACCGGGTCCAAAGCAACCTGCCGTTGGACTATCGCAAAATGTGACCATGAAGATACCGGAGGATCAGCTTCCTATGGGGTATCCTCTGGATTCGGTGTACCTGCTGACAGCAGTCAGGCGGATGCTATATCTTATTATAAAAGCAACAGTACCGGATTCCTGGGTATCTATGCAGATGTGGGCCTGATTACTCTTCCTCCGGAGATCGATAAAAATGAATACATCGGCGAGGTCGATTCTTCCAGATCTACCACCAATCAGAAAGAGATGCGCCTTTCTGACCGGGATCAGGAGATGACCTTCGTCCTGACCTCCGCAGCCGCATCTCCCTCCGATATCACCAAGGCCAGATACACCAGCTACCGGGTGACGGATACATTGGAGGCAGCATTTTTCCTGAAAGAAGATGGTGTAAAAGTGTATACAGAGAAATCCGTGGAGGATTCGCAGACAACCTATAGTGATGTGACCGGGCAGTTCACCATCACTGTAACCTCACAGGAAGATCATAGGACAAGACTCACTGTGGAGGCTAAAACGGATTCCCTGAGCAAGGCCTCTTTCTACGGAAGAACTTACTATGTCCATATCCCGGTGAGAATCCGCAGGGAGGAAGAACTGGCAGATTATGGAATGTCCCTTTCTGACTGGTATCAGAAGGATGAGTCTCTTGGGGAAGAGATTGGAAGCAGCCAAAGCTACCGGGGGCTTGTAGCCATCGGGAACAATTCCCAGCTTTATGTGGTCTCCAACCAGGGAACGACTGACACCTTAACCAGCCCCACCACCGGAGTCCGGATTCCTATGCACGCCCTGGTTCGTAAGTTTGGTGATGATAAGGATAAACCGGTAAAAGGGGTAACTTTTGGTTTATTTGGCGGGAAACCGGGTTCGGATAATACTGCAGCAGAACCTTTGATGACTGCTGTTACAGATGAGGAAGGCTATGCATGGTTCGAACCGGAGAAAGATACCTTCTATGATTCCGCTTATGGAGACGGTCCATATTACATTGCAGAGTTTTCTATCCCGGATCAGTATAAAAATGTGTGGAGTCCATCCCTGGATTCCGATTGGAACTATGTTATTGAGAACCTTTCAGATCCCTCCCTTCTGGAAAAAAGAGAAGAGTTAGTCAGAAGAATCGTGTCTAAGGACGGGGATTACCAGGATCATATCCTGTGGAACCGTGAGAAGGAGAACCCCGAAAACTCAGTGAAAGCCTACAAGAAAAGCAGCGATACAGGAGAATATCTTGGCGGCGCGGCTTTCACCCTTTATGAGTGGTCTGAGAATGAGGGAGAATATGTACAACTTATGTCCCTGACCGAAGGAAAGGACGAAAAAGGGGAAATCTGTTATTATAATGCCGCTTCTTTCCGGAACACTATGGATAATCTTGGCAAGTATAAGCTGCTGGAGACCAAAGCACCTGCAGGCTGTCTGTTAGCTCACGATGCCTGGGAATTTACCATGGGGGAAGAAACGAAGAAGGTTGTCCATACCTTTGATAATGACCTTCAGAAAATCGCTTTGGAGATTCTGAAGAAGGGAGAAGACGGTGCTCTCCTTCCGGATGTAATCTTTCAGGTAAAAGCTGCAGAAGATATTTATGCGCCATGGGCTGCGGAAGACTCCGAGGATAAGAGTTCCTCCCTCCTTGTTTCCAAGGGCACTGTGGTGGATACCATTACCACAGATGGGGAAGGAATCGCCAGAAGCACAGAAGGCCATGAATTATACGTCGGAGAATACCTGGTAGAGGAGATACAGGGTGCAGAGGGTTATATCCTTAATATTGAACCGCAGAGAATAACCCTGGATTATTCAACCGAGATCAAAGAGCCTGTAATCGTGCACCAGATTACTGTCACCAACCCCAGGATGCAGCCAGCCATGGCTGTGGCAAAGCTCGCAGACCGCACAGTTAATTCTTACGGTGATGATGTTAAGTTCAACCGGACGACCGGACGTTATGTAGAAGAAAAAGTAGACGGAATCTATCACAGTGGCGAAGTAGTTGACTTCTCAATAAATGTGACCAACACCGGAAATGTAGATTTGCTGGATCTGAAGCTGGAGGATACCATGGATGAACTCAACGAAGAACAGGGATACTGTCTGAAAGAGTTCGTGGAAGAAGACACCTCCGGTTTCCAGATACCCAAAGAGGGCTATTATGTCTCAGCCAAAGGAAATAAGATTTCTGTATCTTATGAGAATGATAATCCCATGAATCTTCTGCTGGACCAGCTCCCGACACAGGACTCCGTGGAAGTCCATTTTCTTGCAAAAGTAAGAGAAGGAGCTGCCAATGCTTACCATCTGAAAAATGACGTCAAACTGACTGCCCGATACCTGCCGGTTCAGGGAGGAGATAAGGAATCCAAGCCCCTGGAAGTGCCAACAGAAGACCTGATTGACGAGGATGGCAACCCCTTAACCGAGGATTGGGACCACATCAATATCCCCGGACAACCCGAGGCAAAAGTAGCCAAACTGGCCGATAAGACAACAGGAGCTGTCCTGAAAGAGGGACGTTATGAAGGAAATAAGATAGAGGGTCTCTATGAATATGGAGAAGATGTCGATTTTACCCTTACGGTAACCAACGCAGGTACTTCTGAACTCTATCAGATCCTTGTGAAAGATACTCCGGATTCCAGATTGTACGAATCCCTGGAAAATGAATCCATTCAACTGGCAGAAGGCACTTTTATCACTGCCCAGGGCAATGAAGTCCATGCAGTGAACAAAGAAGTGGAAGAAGGAAGCTATGGCCTCCTGCTGGATACTTTATCCGCTGGAGACAGTGTGGAACTACATCTCACCGGCAAGATAAAATCCGGTGCCAAAGCAGCCACATCTTTAAGGAATTATGTTGTAATCTCTGCAGAGTATCAGACAGGACGGGATAGTTTTATCTCCATTCCTCATACTCCGGAGATGGAGGATGACGATGCCATCGGTATCGCCCTTCCGCTCTTAACTATTGCAAAACTGGCCGATAAAACCACAGGAGCCACCTTGACGAAGGGAAGATATACAGGTATCAAGAATCCCGGAACCTATCAGGCAGGAGAAAGTGTACTCTTCACCTTGACTGTCACAAATCAGGGAACAGGAAAAGCAGAAGAGGTTGTGGTTACAGAACATCCTTCCGAAAAACTGCTTCAATATGTGATTCCTGTAGGATATCAGCTG
>JBGVCE010000145.1:0-2883 GCA_045226235.1 Anaerobutyricum sp. | reverse complement strand
TAACCTTGCTCATCCGGTTGCACAGATCATCAATGTTGCAGACACAACAGACTTTAACAGTGGAACTATCGGCACAGGTCCTTATGCTGTTGAAACTTTCACAGACCAGACCGGTTACACTATGGTGAAGAATGAGTATTACCGCGAGGACGTACCTTATGATAAGGTTGAGATTATGTTCATGGGAGACGCTTCCGCTAAGACCATGGCTCTTCAGAGCGGACAGATTGACCTCGCAGAAAACATCACTAACGTAGCAGATATCGAAAAATTTGACAAAGACGAAAACTTTACAGTTGATATTGCTTCCGGTGTACGTTGCGGTTTCTCCTGGATGAATATGAAAGGCAAATTCCTTGGCAACGATACTATTCGTAAAGCTATGCTTATGGGTATTGACTATGATGCAATCTGTGCGTCCAGCCTGATTAACGGTCTCTACACAGCAGGTTATTCCGTACTTCCGTCCACCCTGTCCTATGGTTATGACAAACTGAATAATCCGTACGCTTATAATCCGGATGGTGCTAAGAAGATGCTGGATGACGCCGGAATCAAAGATACAGATGGCGACGGAATCCGTGAACTTGACGGCGAAAACATCAATCTTACCTATGTATCCTATGAAAACCGTTCTTTAAATGATTTCTCTGATGCACATGCTCAGTACTTAAAAGAGATCGGTATCGGTGTGAAAGCAGATTACGGCAGCTCTGATGATCAGTGGAACAAACTGGTTTCCGGCGAGTATGATTTAAACAATAACAACTGGACCACAGTTGCAAATGGTGACCCGACAGAGTACATGGCTAACTGGTACGGCAAATCTGAAGCAAACTATTGTGGCTATCAGAACGATGAGTATGATGCATTATATGAAAAACTTTCAGAGACATCTGATAAAGATGCCCGTGCTGAACTTTTCCAGCAGATGCAGCAGATTCTGGTTGATGATGCAGTTGCTGTTGTTGATGGATATTACAACAGCTCCATGATCTACTCCAAGAATGTTGGATATGCTCATATTCATACCGCAGATTACTACTGGTTGAGCACAGAGATTACTCCTGCAAACTAGAAGGTCCGATTGAATTTTCTGATGGACATTTCTCAGATGCATATTATCAAAAAGTACTGAACATAACATATGATAATACTTGTTTGATATGATTAAGAAGGGAGGGTTCAGTAATGTACTGTTCCCTCCCTGTGTTTTTTAGATGAAAAGTATCATTACTATTAATAATGGAAAGAGAGGAGATATTTCTTGAGTAAGAAACAATTAATCTCCAGAGTGATTCAGATAGTTGTTGTCCTGATTGGAATCAGTTTTCTGACTTTTTTGCTCACATATGTTTCTCCCGGTGATCCTGTCCGCCATATGTATATCGCTTCGGGACAGGTGCCGGACGAGGTAACTATAGCCAGGGTTCGTGAAGAGATGGGATTGAATGATCCTTTCATCACACAGTATTTCCGCTGGGCTGGCAACTGCTTACATGGAGATTTCGGTGAATCTTATATGCTCCATAAGCCGGTGGTCACCCTGCTTCTGACCCGTTTGCCGGCAACATTGAAGCTGACAGTTTTCTCAGTAATCCTGATGCTGATCATGGCGGTTCCTCTGGGAATGTTGTCGGCAGTGTACAAAGATTCGTGGATAGACTATCTGTGCAGGGGTATCACATTTCTTGGAGTATCTCTGCCCAACTTCTGGGTAGGGCTTCTGTTAATGCTAGTATTTTGCGTTAAAATATCTATCTTCCCCGTTGTTTCATCGGGTGGAGACTTTAAAAGTATGGTTTTGCCATCTCTTACCCTGGCGATTGCCATGTCTTCAAAGTATACCCGCCAGGTCCGTACGGCTGTCCTTGAGGAATTGTCTTCTGACTACGTGATCGGGGCGGAGGCCAGAGGTGTGAAGTTTTGGAAGATTCTGTGGTTCCATGTATTCCCCAATTCCCTGCTTCCTTTGATTACTATGCTTGGTCTGTCCATCGGTTCTCTGCTGGGTGGTACCTCTGTTGTTGAAGTAATTTTCTCTTATCCGGGACTTGGCAATCTTGCGGTCTCAGCAATTACTTCCTGTGACTATTATCTGATACAGGGATATGTATTATGGATTGCGGTAATCTATATGGTCATCAACCTCCTGGTTGATTTGTCTTATTATTTCATTGATCCGCGTATGAGATTGTCGAGGTGATAGGATGAAAAAACAGAATTTCTTTTTGAAAAATAAAACGTTCACGATCTTTTTAATCCTGGCATTATTGATCGTGTTGGCGGCAATCTTTGCCCCGATTGTATCCGGAGGTGTTGATCCCACTGCAGGAGATCTCTCTCAGGCGATACAGCCTCCAAATTCTTCCCATATCTTTGGTACTGATAAGATGGGAAGAGACATCTATGCCCGTGTTATATATGGTTCACGGGTTTCCCTGGTGGCGTCATTCTCAATCGTCTTTCTTGTATTTGCAGTGGGAATGGTGCTGGGTATCCTTGCCGGATATTTTGGTGGAATCGTGGATACCATAATTATGCGTATTGCAGATATGATGTTGGCTTTCCCGGGTTTGGTACTTGCCCTGGCGGTAGCCGGTATCTTGGGAGCAAGTGTCAGAAATGCCATCTTGGCCATTGCCTTGGTTACCTGGCCGAAATATGCACGTCTGGCACGAAGCCTTGTCATGAAGATTCGACACAGGGACTATGTGGAGGCTGCCATTGTCACCGGTTCCAAAACGACTTATATGTTGTCCAAATATATGTTGCCAAATGCTTTACCGACACTTGTAATCACGGCTGCCACAGATATCGGCAGCATGATGCTGGAACTTGCAGCACTTTCTTTCCTGGGATTTGGAGCAGTACCTCCTACTC
>JBGVCE010000144.1:0-6212 GCA_045226235.1 Anaerobutyricum sp. | reverse complement strand
GGGCCTGTGCCGGCAGTACCGGAGGCGGATTTAAGGTAGGACGTCTTCTCTTCCTGCTGAAGAATCTGCGACGGAACATCCTTCAGGTTATTCATCCCAGAAAAGTTCAGGTTGTCAGAAACAACAACCGTGTAGTAAGGGAAAAAGTACTGGATAATGTAAATGCCTATCTGGCTGCCTACGTGATGATCATCGTAATCAGTTTTATCATTATCTCCATTGATGGATTTAGTATAACCACCAATGTATCCGCTGTATTTGCATGTTTTAACAATATAGGACCGGGCTTTGAGGCCGTTGGCCCTACCTGTAATTTTGCTTCCTACAGTGTCCTGTCCAAGCTGGTCCTGATCCTGGATATGCTGGCGGGAAGACTGGAGATCTTCCCTATCCTCGTACTTTTCTCCAGAAGCACCTGGCACAGAGGATAAATGATTATTTTTTTAGAAATAGTAAAAGACAGCTGTTTACAGTTTCCTCCGAAAGTGGGGAAAACACTTTCTTCGGAAATCTGTAAACAGCTGTCTTATTCTATTGATTAAAAAAGAAAAAAGAATCAGAACCCGAAGATCCTGATTCTTAACTCTTATGATTATGCCAGTTGAGATTTGGCTATATCTACTGCTTTTGCGAGGGCGTCCGGAATGCCTGCGGCATTCTTTCCACCTGCCTGAGCCATGTTGGGACGACCGCCGCCGCCTCCTCCTACGAGGCCAGCCGCTTCCTTGATGATCTTACCTGCATGGGCTCCTGCTTTTACTGCATCATCTGTTGCCGTAACGATCAGGTTCACCTTCTCGCCGTTGTCAGATGCCAGCACAACGATACCGCTTCCGATCTTGGCCTTCAGGTCATCACCCAATGTACGAAGGGCATTCATATCCACGTCTTTTACCGCAACAGGAAGTACCTTGTAGGCTCCGACTTCCACTACATCCTTCATAACATCAGCCACTTCACTTTTAGCGATCTGATCTTTTAACTTAGCATTTTCGGAATGCAGAGATTTCACTTCATCCAGCAGGGACTGGATTCGGTCAGCCAGTTTAGCCGGCTCTGCTTTTGCAACTCTGGCTGCATCCATGAGGGTCTTTTCCACATCTGCATAGTAGGAAAGTACATTTTCTCCGGTAAGAGCTTCTATACGTCTCACTCCGGCAGCAACTCCGGCTTCTGAGATGATCTTAAATGCTTTGATGTCTGCTGTATTCTTAACATGGGTTCCGCCGCAGAACTCGATGGAGTATCCCTGACCCATATCGACAACTCGTACTTCATCACCGTACTTCTCGCCGAACAAGGCAAGAGCGCCTGTTTTCTTTGCCTCCTCCATGGTCATGATCTTGGTATCCACGCTGTAAGCAGCTGCGATAGCTTCATTTACCAGTTTTTCAACCTGGGCGAGCTCATCCGCAGTCATAGCCTGGAAATGAGAAAAGTCAAAACGGAGACGGTCTTTGTCATTGTAGGAACCTGCCTGCTCTACATGAGAACCGAGAACAGTACGGAGTGCTTTCTGCAGAAGGTGGGTGGCACTGTGGTTCTTGGCAGTATCTCTTCTCTGGGAAGTGTTAACGGTAAGCTTTACTTTATCTCCCACTTTGACCATACCTTTTGTCATCTTACCCACGTGACCAATCTTTCCGCCTTTAAGTTTAATGACGTCCTCCACCTCAAACTCTCCGTCATTCCAGCTGATGATACCTGTATCGGCATGCTGTCCGCCGCTGGTGGCATAGAAAGGTGTCACGTCGACGATGATGGTTCCGAACTCTCCGTCTGTAAGGGCTTCCGTAATCTCACTGGAAGTGGTGAGAACACTTACCACAGATTCCAGGGAAAGCTTGTCGTAACCGTCGAACTCTGAAGTGATGGATGGGTCAATCTCGTCATATACGGTAGCGTCAGCGCCCATATAGTTTGTCACTTTACGGGCAGCGCGGGCTGTTTCACGCTGCTTCTCCATGGAAGCCTGGAAACCTGCCTCGTCCACAGTATATCCCTTCTCTTCGAGGATCTCTTTGGTCAGGTCAAGGGGGAATCCATAGGTATCATATAATTTGAAAGCTTCGTCACCGGAAAGTTCAGAAAGGCCCTGTTCTTTCAGGCTTTCCTCAAGGTCGCTAAGAATGCCAAGACCCTGGTCGATGGTTTTGTTGAATTTATTCTCCTCCTGGGTAAGAACGTTAAAAATGAATTCCTTCTTCTCCTCCAGCTCCGGATATCCGTCCTTGGACCCTGAGATAACTGTCTTAGATAATTCTGCCAGGAAAGTGCCTTCGATTCCGATCTTACGTCCGTGGCGGGCTGCACGACGGATGATACGACGGAGGACATAACCTCTTCCCTCATTACTTGGCATGATACCGTCGGAAATCATGAAAGTAGCTGAGCGGATATGGTCAGTGATCAGACGGATGGAGATGTCATCCTCCTCGTTCTCTTTGTAGGTCTTATGAGCAAGTTGACCTACTCTTTCTCTCAATTCACAGATGGTATCCACGTCAAAAATGGAATCCACATCCTGGACAACAACGGCGAGACGTTCAAGTCCCATACCGGTATCGATATTTTTATTCTCCAGAAGGGTATAATTATTATGGCCATCGTTATCGAACTGGGTGAAAACGTTGTTCCAAACTTCCATATAGCGGTCGCAATCACATCCTACGGTACAGTCCGGTTTCCCGCAGCCGTATTTTTCTCCGCGGTCATAATAGATCTCGGAACAAGGACCGCATGGGCCGGCGCCATGCTCCCAGAAGTTATCTTCCTTGCCGAACTTAAAGATTCTTTCCGGAGCGATACCGATATCATCTCTCCAGATTCCAAATGCCTCATCATCCTCCAGATAGACAGAAGGATAGAGACGGTCAGGATCAAGACCTACCACGTCCGTAAGGAATTCCCAGGACCAGGCTATGGCCTCTTTTTTGAAATAATCACCAAAGGAAAAGTTGCCGAGCATCTCAAAGAATGTACCGTGGCGTGCGGTCTTTCCTACATTCTCAATATCGCCGGTACGAATACATTTCTGGCAGGTGGCTACTCTCCTGCGGGGAGGTATCTCCTGGCCGGTAAAATATGGTTTCAGGGGGGCCATACCCGCATTGATCAGCAGAAGACTCTTATCGTTATGAGGCACCAGAGAAAAACTCTTCATTACAAGGTGGTCTTTGCTCTCAAAGAAATCGAGATACATTTTTCGAAGTTCATTTACTCCATACTTTTTCAAAACACAATCCTCCTATACCCACAAAGAATGCTGAAGAAACAAAATGCTTCCCCAGCACCCTCTCATGATCACTTATTATAAAACGGTTTCCAGGTTCCAATCCCTCTACATCTATTTATTCTCTTTCTTCTCCAGGTCTTTGTCATGAAGCTTCTTGCCACAGAGTATTCCAAGGCCTGCAACGACAACAAAAAAGATTAAAGAGATAAGATATTTTACAAAAGCACCCAAAACAGCTGCCATAATGGAACCTCCTTCCATGTTTTAAACATTTCAATAAATTATATCACAGCCTGAGAACAGATGTAAATAAATTTTTATTACAATTCATAAACCTTCCGGTAAGATTCTATCTATTCTTCTGTCCGGAAGAGATCCCGGTAGAAACAGCTGTAATGTCCCGTATGACATGCAGCCCCTACCTGGTCCACACGGGCTAGTATGGTATCCTGGTCACAGTCGATGGACAGGGATTTTACATACTGATAATGTCCGGAAGTGTCCCCCTTGCACCATAGTTCCTGTCGGCTGCGGCTAAAATAAGTCATCTTTCCTGTTTCCAGGGTCTTCTGATAGGCTTCCTTAGTCATATAGGCAAGCATGAGAACCTGCCCTGTCTTATCGTCCTGGGTAATAACGGGTATCATACCGTCACTGTTGAGTTTAAAATCATCAAAATCTAAGATAGCCATCTCCTCATTCCGGTATTGTGAAAATTGTTTTCTCTCCATCATGTATTCCTCCATCTTAATCCTCAAACCGAACCCGGATGGAATTGGCATGGGCGGTAAGGCCTTCAGCTTCAGCGAAGGTTTCGATGTCTTTATGGACAGACTGCAGGGCTTCTTTTGAATAATAGATAATGCTGGATTTCTTAATAAAATCATCCACAGATAAGGCAGAGAAGAACTTGGCCGTACCATTGGTGGGCAGCACATGGTTAGGTCCTGCAAAATAATCTCCCAAAGGTTCCGAGCTGTACTCTCCCAGGAAAATGGCTCCCGCATTACGAATCTTAGTCATCACTTCAAAGGGATTTGCTGTGACGATCTCCAGGTGCTCCGATGCGATACTGTTTGTGATTTCTATAGCCTGGTCCATGTTTTCGGCGATCAGCAGATAACCAAACTGATCCAGGGATTTTCTGATGATATCCGCCCTGGAAAGGTAGGTCAGATAATTCTCAATCTCTTTTTCCACCTCGTCTGCCAGCTGCCTGCTGGTGGTTACGAGAATGGCACTGGCCAGTTCGTCGTGTTCGGCCTGGGATAAGAGGTCAGCAGCCACATAATGGGCGTTGGCGGTCTCATCCGCCAGTACCAGGACCTCACTGGGACCAGCGATGGAATCGATGCTGACATGCCCGTACACTGCTTTCTTAGCCAGGGCAACATAGATGTTTCCCGGCCCTACGATTTTGTCTACCTTGGCGATGGATTCGGTGCCGAAGGCCAGAGCGGCAACCGCCTGGGCCCCTCCCACTTTATAAATGTGAGTTGCACCTGCTTCATTGGCTGCTACCAGGGTTGCCGGAGTAATCTCTCCCTTTTTATCAGGGGGAGTTACCATCACGATTCTCTCCACCCCCGCAACTTTTGCAGGGACGATGTTCATCAGGACGGACGAAGGATATGCTGCCTTTCCTCCGGGCACATAGACTCCCACGGAGGCAAGAGGCATTACCTTCTGCCCCAGGATGGTTCCGTTGGGCTGGGAATCAAACCAGCTGGTCTGGCGCTGCTTCTCGTGGTAATGTCTGATATTATTAAGGGATTTGCGGATTACGTCGATCAGATCCTGGTCTACTTTGTCATAGGCATCTGCGATCTCTTCCTCAGTCACCTGAATGGTATCGGCCGTCAGATGGCATCCGTCAAAACGGGAGGTGTAATCAAACAGTGCCTGGTCCCCGTTTTTCTTAACCTTATCAAGGATTTCCTGAACCCTTTCAGCGTACTGGTCATAATGACCCGGACTTCTCTTTAACAGATCATCCAGTATATTTTTTGTTGTCTCTTTATCCACTATCTGTTTTCTCATCTGAAACTCCTATCATGCCTGTTTTTCATCTCTCAGCCTTCTGAGATCGTACAATAAGCTCCGGATTCGCTCCTGCTCCATCTTAAGACTCACCGGATTGACCACAACCCTGGCGGAAAGGTCACATACTTCCTCAAGGACCTCAAGGCCGTTAGCCCTCAATGTGGACCCGGTCTCCACGATATCAACGATCACTTCAGAAAGACCGACGATGGGTGCCAGCTCTACGGATCCGTTTAGTTTTATGATCTCCACGGTCTGGAGTTTTTTATTATAAAAATAATCCTTGGCGATATTGGGGTATTTGCTGGCAACACGGATCAACTCTCCATGCTGCAGCTTCTCCCTGGCGGAACCGGGTCCGCAGACACACATACGGCATCTGCCAAATCCGAGATCCAGCATCTCATGAAGGTTTCTGCCTTCCTCCAGGATGGTATCCTCCCCCACTACACCGATATCGGCTGCTCCGTATTCCACATAGGTAGGAACATCGGAGGCTTTGGAGAGGAAAAACTTCAGCTTCAGCTCTTCATTGACAAAGATAAGCTTCCGGGTCTTTTCATCCTTCATGGCTTCACAGGTAATCCCCAGCTCTTCAAACATATCCATGGTTGTTTTTGCCAGTCTTCCCTTCGCCAGGGCAAAGGTTAAATATCTCATATCAGTTCTCCCTTCTGAACTCGTTAAGACCTTGCTTTTTAATGACTTTTCCTTTGTTGTCGTAAATAGTAATCTGCCCCTTATCCAGACAATAGATGACCTGTGCCCCTTGTGAGATGGCATAGTCTACATAATCAGGGAAATCTTCTCCGGTGGCCATGGACATCCATTCCGTCTTCTGGCCACACTTGCGAAAGTCCGTCACAAGACGGATGGCATCTTTCCGGTCCTCTTCCGTGGAAACCAGGACAGAATATTCATAATCTTTTAAGGA
>JBGVCE010000143.1:0-5641 GCA_045226235.1 Anaerobutyricum sp. | reverse complement strand
CATTTAGGTTTTTGGTCCTCATCTGACGTTCTCCGGGTTCAAACATCATGTATTCGGTTTCTTCATCAAGCTGACACATCATTTTATGGAAGCTTTCTGTATCATTTATCGTGATCGTCCTTATTGTCATCTCATTGCCCTTTTATTTCACTGTCTGCCAAACATGTTTATCCTTGCTCTTATTTTACTCTATCCGGTCGGAGTCCTCAACGAAAAAACTATCTGAAATCTCATTATTACAGGAGGCTTTTCAGGGGATGCATATATTACAAAAATTCAAAAACGAATATTGGCTTTTAAATCTCATTTTTAGTTCATTTTGCTTCATTTGCTTCATTTCTTGCTTCATTTCTTTTTATCCCTCCTGCCAGGTTCTTCGTAATAATAAGTGAAAGAAAAAAAACGAAAGAAAAAATCTAATACGAGGAGGGATTAATAATGACAGAAACAACAAGAAAAATCGCACTTATGACACTTTTGAACTTTGTATTAAGCCTGGTTGGCGTAGTACTTGCAACCCATATCTTCCATGGAGTAACCCTTATGGCAGCATTTTGTGCACCATATACCTGGTTCCTTGTAGTATCCGCAACTTTTGTCACTTTCATTTCCATGTCTCTAAAAAAGAGAGAACGAAATGACGAATAAATCATAGTAGAAAAAGGGACAGAATAGTTTCAGGCTATTCTGTCCCTAATTTTGTATATATATTACCCTTTTTCACGATGTATACCTTCTGGGCGATGTCCATCATCTCTTTATCATTATAGGAATCCGTATAGAAGGCATCGATCTTTCGGTCCCCATAGACTGAACGATAGCGTTTCACTTTGTTATCTCCGAAATTAAACCAGGTGACCTTTTTCTCTTCCAGGTCTATCTCCGTACCGATGATATTTTCTGTGTTTATCATCTCCCGAATTCCCTGGATCAGAAGAATGGGGCTCGCTGAGATGATGACGTCTTCCGGTTCCACCAGGTGGAGAATCTTCTTGTTCAGCTTGTGGGCATGGCCTTCCCAGAATTCATTTACATATACAGTGATGGATTCTGTCCCGTCTAAGACGCCGAATAAAAAGTTGTTGATGATGGATTCCAGTTTTTCTTTCTTCAGCAGGCAGAGTTTGTATCCTGCAAGGCTTAGTAAGATTGTCGGGACATAGCGAAGGATTTTCTTATTGTGCCGGATCATATAGAAGGAGAAATCGATGGAGCTTTCCCCCTTGTATATGGTGTTGTCAAAATCAAAAACCTTCACTGCTGTACCGTCCTTTCTTAGGGGCACTTTTTAGGCTTGCAGCCTCGTCTCTCATTAATTGTGATAGCTGTATTTGACAGCTGAGTATTTACTCTTATAGTTTTTCTTCCCGTCCGTTGCAACTACCAGTGCTCTGTAAGAATATTTTTTCTTCGGTTTTGTATTATAATCTAAAAACTCTTCACCGGGACTTACAGTTTTCAGGCATTTCCATTTACCTTTATTTCCGACTTTTCTGTAGATTTTAATCTTTTTCGCTCCGACCCAGTTGGTATCAACCGCAACGAACTTCCTGTCACTATAATAAGATACCGAAATTTTGGGCTTATATTTCTTGATCGCTGATGCTTTTTTAATAGTGAATTTATTTATGTCAGGATCATTCTTTTCTTTGACTGCATATTTTCCCGGTTTCGATACCTCGTAGATATAACGGGTCACACCATTTTGCCAATCCTCATAACTGTAATTGACCTTTTTCGTTCCGATTTGCTTCCCATCACGACTGATTGTAAGCTCGATACAGTTATCATTCCAATAATTCCATATTCTGCCGGTGTTAAATCCTATATTGACTTTACTCTTTCCATAGTATACCCCATGATTAATCGTCTTAGCTTGTGCAATATTAGCAGGGATTGCTAAAAAAAGCAGTAAAGCTAAAACAAAAGCTACTGAAAATGTTTTAATATTACGCTTCATCATATCCTTTCCTCCTCACGTATAATTGAAGGTTAACAGGTTACTTTTATTATACGCTCTAAGACTATCCCCTTCAATATTCTAAAAAAAAATACTAATAGGAATCAGACTATTGAACTGTCGGCTATATCTTAGTATTATATATCTATATTATATCTTTTTGTCACAAGATAACCAATAGTTGAGGAAAGGAGAAAATAGATGATGAGAACGAGATGTTTTGACTCAGGTTTCCAATATCGGATGTTGCTGGTAGTCTTTCTGGGGATATTTATGGTGCTTATGTTCCCTGGAAAAGTTCTGGCTATGTCTTCCTATACCGGTAGCAAACCAGCGGATGCAGAACTGAATAAAGAGTATTCTTTCGATACGGTACTGGATGCCAACGATGGCATGATTACTCAGTATGATGAAAATTATGATACATTCGATGCGGAAACCTCTGATTTGCATTTAGCATGGAAATGGATATCCAACACTGAACTTGAAGGATATTTCTATATTCCGTTTATGCCCGAAAGGGATGGCTATGCCTTGGTGGGATGGAGCAGGAATAAAGACGGATCCGTTCCGGAATGGGACATTGATTTCAACGGAATGATCAGCCAGGTCAGCAATGAGAAGAATTATCCTGAAAAGATTTATGCTGTATGGGCTAAAATCTATGAAATCACCCTGAATGCAAACGGCGGAGGTGCCTTCGGCTATGAAACCATCGGAGGAAATTCCCTCTATAAGCAAACAAAGAAGGTCGGTTTTTATTATGATCCGTTGAAAAAAGCGATTAATTATACAGACAAAATGAAACCCTGGCCCTGGAGCAAGGACGATGACAAGGTCCTGGCAGCATGGGACAGGATTTACGGGCCGGAGCTTGAGGGTCTTGTCCTGGATGAAAATACTCCGGATCAGCTGTTTGCCGATTGGGAATATAAAGATCTAAAGGATGCCAGGGTGTATTATGTGGGCGATAAAAAGTATACCGGCAGACCCGTAACACAGGATCTGGAGGTGTGCACTCCTGAGTTAGACATTAAACTGAAAGAGGGAAAGGATTATACACTCTCCTATCAGAATAATGTCAACGTCGGAACGGCCACTGTCATCATTAGGGGTATAGGACGTTATACCGGCAGCACATCCAGAACCTTCAAGATCTACGAAACCATAACGCCAAAAACGGATACAGAAGGATCCGACAGCAAAACCACAACGGCTAAAAACCCAATCCCATAAAGGTAAAACCTTTGAATGTCACCCTGAAATATTCCGCCTTGAAGAAGAAGGCTCAGAAAATCAAGGTGAAAAAGGCATTTAAGGTAGAAAAAGCCGTAGGAAAAGTCACTTATAAGAAGTCCAGTGGAAATGCTAAGATCACCATCAGCAAAGACGGAAATATCACCGTGAAAAAGGGACTGAAAAAGAAGACATATAAGTTGACCGTAAAAGTAACCGCGGCCGGGAATAAGAGTTATAACAAAGCAACGAAAACGGTAACTCTAAAGATTAAAGTAAAATAACACTTTACAATAACAGAACCGCTTACCATGAAGGTAGGCGGTTCTTGTGTTAAATATAGCACTTATGCTCTTCCTAATCCGACATATGTTTCTTATATGCTTTTGCCCATTTGGAGATTTCCTTCTTCCTGGCATAACAGAAAGTCAACCTTTCTGATACCTTTTTATGGTTGACTGTCATGGTTAGTTCAGAAGCTGTTCATAGTAGTCTTTATCCTCATCTTTGAAGACATTAAAGATCACTCTCATATCGCTCCCTGTTTCATCCAGCCATTTCCTGACGGTATCAACTGCTATCTCCGCTGCCCTCTCATTTGGGAACATAAATACTCCGGTTGAGATACAGCAGAAAGCAATGGACTTAAGACCATTCTCAGATGCCAGTTCAAGGCATGACTGGTAGCATTGGGCTAACAGTTCTTCGTGTTCTTTGGTAAGGGGACCGTCTACGATTGGTCCAACCACATGGATTACCTTCTTCGCCGGAAGGTTATAGCCATCTGTGATCATAGGTATGGCGGTGGGTTGCTCATAGTTGCTGCCATATCTTATGCGCAGATTCTCCATTTGCCTGTTGCACTCAGCACGAAGCTGCACCCCCGCAAAGGTATGGATACAGTTGTCAATGCAGGTGTGCATAGGCACGAAACAACCCAGCATCTGGGAGTTGGCAGCATTGACGATGGCGTCCACAGCCAGCCTGGTGATATCTCCCTGCCAGATGGACATCCCATCTCTGATCACAGGAATATCCTCAAGCTTTACGATCCCATTTTCCCGGATGCGCTCCTGCAGATAATCATCCTGTACAGCCAGGACTCTCCCATCCATCTTTCGTGGCATACGGATATTCATCAGGGATCGCAGGATCCGGCGTTTGCCTTCTGTATCTCTCGGTGTCTGTATATCTTTGTAATGGACAGAATCAGCCTTGAATTCCTCCACCAGGTAATCAAGACGCTGGTTCTGTGGGTTAGTCTCTTTCAAAATTTCTCTCCTTGTTACTATATATTGTTGTTATCTATATATATAACACTATATTTTGTATTATATAAAGCTTATCTGTCGGTCAATCCATGACTTCTGAGGTACATCATGAATCTGATCGTCCTCCCTGTAGCTGCCAATCAGGAAAGGAGAATCGGGGTCGTGGAGGCGACTTTGAGCCAAGACCTTTGACGTTTCCGCATTGGCATAGCAATACCGACATAGATGCTTACAGGTATTGTAAGCCCCGATATCACAGGACAGGTAGCAGGCACATTCTGCCCTGGCGCCCTTTTTCTTTGGAGCATCCAGGCGTTTGCCGATGGCCTTTTCGTAATCGCCGATCCGCATACAACCTCCACAGTCAGCTCCATAGACGGCCAGCTCATCCCCTTCTGCGCAGGGCTTGACTGTCATGCCATGGGCAGAGGCTATCTTTATGATTTCTTTTCCAAGGGTAAGTCGCTGATCTTTTGTCACTTCTTTGGCTTCCGGAAAGTTCCGCCTGACCTTGGGATAGAGGTCGATAAAACTGATGACTACAGTTTCTGTGTAGCCCTCCAAAGCAGTAGCGATCTGTTCAAAGGCATGGAGGTGGTACTCTGCAGTGTACCGGTCTGAGAGGAAAATGGGATCATACCGCCATCCGATGGAATGTATTCCCACCATACGGGAAAGCTTCTTGAAATCCTCCAGCAGACGATGTTTATCCGGTACATTTGGTTCAATATCCCGCCCGTAGGGTGTGATGGTAACGAACCAGTACTGGCCGTAATCCTTCAGCAAATCCATGTAGGGAAACATGGGAGCAGGATTTTTGGTGCAGAAGCCGATGACATCCACCACAGCAGGATCCAGGCGGTAACGGCTGACCTGTCTGGGGTTAAAGGGATTGCGAACACAGACATAGCCTTCCTTCAGCCGATTGGCAAACCACTTAGAATAGAATGCCGGGATATCTGTTCTCTGACCGGTATTGATAATCATGTCACTTCACCACCTTTTTGCGACCACTTGATAAATATGTAACTTTATCATATAATATAGCGAGTTTGAGAAACCGTCAATCGATTAGGAATGGACAGGGTCATGAGGGAATTACGTTTTGCAGTTAAGAATACATTTCCCATATTTTTCACATATCTTTTTATCGGAATCGCTTTTGGTATTCTGA
>JBGVCE010000142.1:0-2958 GCA_045226235.1 Anaerobutyricum sp. | reverse complement strand
CAGGATGTGGGAGTAAGAGCGGTGGAACTGACAGTGGGAAGGGGTCCTCTCAAGCCCCTAAAGAAACCGTGAAACAGGCTGTGGAGCCAGACCGGATCAGTGGAGAACTGACCTGGAAAGATAAGATGCCTCTTGACTACGCTACACAGTTTTCCGTTGATTATTATGAGGAAGGCTATACCCTGGTTACCATCGCTGATAGCGATCAGTTCCTTTTGGTTCCGGAAGGGAAGGAAGCCCCTTCGGATCTGGCGAAAAATGTAAAGGTGATTCCAAGTCCTGCCCGCCATATCTATCTGGTGGCTTCAGCTGTCATGGATATGTTTGCCTCTTTTGATGGTATGGATGCTCTGGCTTATACCGGAACCAAAGAGAAGGATTGGTATATCGAGGATGCGCAGAAAGCTATGGCAGAGGGAAAACTTGTCTATGCGGGCAAATATTCTGCGCCGGACTATGAGATGATCATATCGGGAGGCTGTGATCTGGCTATTGAGAATACGATGATCTATCATACACCGGAGGTAAAAGAGCAGCTGGAGAAATTCGGAATTCCTGTTTTGGTAGACAACAGCAGCTATGAGGAGAATCCGCTTGGCCGTTGTGAGTGGGTAAAATTATATGGTTTGCTTTCCGGTTACGAGGAAGAGGCAGCCAAAGCTTTCCAGGAACAGGAAGATGAATTCAACCGGATCAAGGATAGCGATAAGACAGGTAAGACCGTCGCCTTTTTCTATATAACCACAGACGGACAGGCAAACGTAAGAAAATCCAATGACTACCTTGCCAAGATGATCGATATGGCAGGGGGAGAGTACATCTTCAAGGATCTTGGCGCTGATGTTGATTCTATGGGTTCCACCATGAGTATGACCATGGAAGAATTTTATGCCAGCGCAGTGGATGCAGACTATATCATCTATAACAGCACCATAGAAGGAGAGCTGGAGGATATGGATGATTTGCTGGCCCTCAACAGCATGATGGAGCGTTTCAAAGCGGTGAAGGAAGGGCATGTCTATTGTACTACCAAGAATCTATACCAGTCCTCCATGGAGCTGGGTACCATCATCGCCGATATCTATCACATGCTCCATGATGAAGATGACCAGTTGACCTATATCTACAAAGTGAAGTAAAAGAGGTACAGTATGCAGTCAGATCAGAAGAACTATAGAAGATATGTAACAGCCTATATCCTGTTGATCGTCTTAATCGGTTTTTTTCTTTCCTTAAATATATGTATTGGAAGCGTGAATATCTCGTTTTCGGAAGTGCTTGATATTCTCAGAGGACATGGTGCAGACTCCATCCATAAAGACATCGTCATGCAGATCCGTTTTCCAAGATCTGTGGCAACCATATTACTGGGAGGGGCATTAGCCCTTTCCGGCTATCTGCTTCAGACATTTTTCCACAATCCTATCGCAGGGCCATTTGTTCTTGGTATCTCATCCGGAGCAAAACTGGTGGTTGCCATTACCATGGTTTACTGTCTGAGCATCAGGGGATCGGCCAGCTCTTTGCTGATGATTCTTTCTGCCTTCATAGGTGCCATGATTTCCATGGCCTTCGTCCTTGCTTTATCCAGAGCAATCAATCAGATGCATATGCTTATTGTGGGCGGTGTTATGATCGGATATATCTGTACCGCGATAACAGATTTTATCGTTACCTTTGCTGATGATTCTAACATCGTTAATCTTCACAACTGGTCGAAGGGTAGTTTTTCAGGAATTACCTGGCAGAATGTAGCGGTGATGAGTGTTGTGGTATGCATCAGTTTTGTGGTGGTTTTCTTTCTTTCCAAACCGATGAGTGCTTATCAGATGGGAGAGTCATATGCCAAAAACATGGGTGTGAATATCGAACTATTCCGTGTATTGCTGGTGTTGCTGTCAAGTATTTTATCTGCCTGTGTTACCGCCTTTGCCGGCCCTATCTCTTTTGTGGGAATTGCGGTGCCCCACCTGATTAAGAGCTTATTTGGAACTGCCAGACCTATCGTTATGATACCTTCCTGTTTTCTGGGTGGAGCTGTGTTCTGTCTGCTTAGCGACCTGATCGCCAGAACTGCCTTTGCTCCCACAGAACTTAGTATCAGTACGGTTACGGCCGTTTTCGGAGCACCCGTTGTCATCTATATTATGGTAAGAAGAAAGAAATAGACGAAGGTGGAGCTAGATATGGAACAGATGCAGAAAGATAATTATTTTTTTCATACAGAGAAACTGACGGTAGGCTACAATGGGGTTCCGCTGATCCAGGATATTGAAATAGGTTTGAAAAAAGGGGAAATTCTTACCTTGATCGGACCTAACGGTGCCGGTAAGACTACCATTATCCGTAGTATGATCCAGCAACTTAAACCTGTAGCCGGAGTGGTTTACCTGGAAGACAGACCCATGAAGGATATAACCGGCCATGAACTGTCCAAAAGGCTGTCGGTGGTACTCACGGAACGCATACGTCCAGAGATGATGACCTGCCGGGAGGTGGTTGCTACCGGACGTTATCCTTATACAGGCAGATTCGGCATCCTGGGAGAAGAGGATAACAAGATAGTAGATGAGGCCATGGAGCTGGTTGATATTACATTCCTCAATGACAGAGACTTCTTAAAGACAAGTGACGGACAGAAACAGAGAGTCATGCTGGCCCGGGCAATCTGCCAGGAGCCGGATATCATCGTGCTGGATGAACCGACTTCTTTCCTGGATATTCGCTATAAGCTGGAATTCTTATCCATTATTCAAAATATGTCCAGAAAAAAAGGACTGTCTGTTATCATGTCCCTTCATGAACTGGACCTGGCAGGCCGGATATCAGACAAAATCGCCTGTATCAAAGGGGATAGGGTAGACAGGTTCGGTACCCCGGAGGAGATATTCAGCGAAGGTTATATACAGAAACTCTATGACATGGATGTGGGATCCTATAATGAGAAATCCGGCGATC
>JBGVCE010000141.1:0-2436 GCA_045226235.1 Anaerobutyricum sp. | reverse complement strand
CATACTGGAAGAGCCGGAAGAACCGCAAAAGAAGATCTACTGGAAGAAGATTTCTTTCGGCATTTTCGGCCATGTCTTTATCAAGGACAAGGAAAACATTTACCGCAACTTCCCATTGCTCGCGGAGCCAAAACCTGTTATCTAGGATGCCAAGCAAAAGGACCATATCCCAAGCCCGCACTTCTGACCTACCGCTGATTATGAAGGTGATTTCCGCCGCCAAGAAGATAATGCGCTCCAGCGGCAATCTCAACCAGTGGATAAACGGATATCCGTCAGAAGATGTAATACTCGGCGATATTGCCAAAGGATGCGGATATGTCGTATCAGACGGAGAGGATATCGTTGGTTATTTTGCCTGTGTCCCGTCTCCGGAACCAACGTATGCCAGAATATATGAAGGGCAGTGGCTTGATGACACACTGCCCTATCACGTAATTCACAGGATCGGAAGCTATCCGGATGTCCACGGGGTCTTCAAGACGATTATGGACTGGTGCTTTTCCAAAGATCCAAACATCAGGATCGACACCCACCGCGACAACAAAATCATGCAGCACAATATCCTCAAGGAGGGATTCTCCTACTGCGGCATCATCTATCTGGAAAGCGGAGACGAAAGGCTCGCCTACCAGAAAATCCTATGATCAGAAACCGTTGAGGTTCATGTAGACTGTAGGCATCAGCAGAAGAAGGCCTATCAGCATAAACACCAGAAGTATCTTCCAGAACCACTTCAGCCAGATGTCATAAGGTATCTTGGCCACGCCAAGCACACCCATCAGCACGGCTGATGTCGGAGTAATCATATTGGTGAATCCGTCGCCGAACTGGTACGCCATGACGGTTGCCTGCCTTGAAAGACCTATCACATCGCTGAACGGAGCCATAATAGGCATTGTCAGGGCTGCCTTGGCTGTTCCCGACGGAATGAAAAGATTCAGGGCCGTCTGGATGCCGTACATTATGGAAACGGTTCCTCCCTGGCTGGTTCCCTGCATAGTGTTGGCAAGGGCATAGAGAATGGTGTCCATCACCCTTCCTGCCGTAAGCACCTCTATGATGCCGCCGGCAAGGCCCACGATCAAGGCTGCAGAGAGAATGTCCTTGGCGCCATTTATGAACTCGATGGCGATCTTGTTGGCGCTGCTTCCCATAGCCACGCCGCTTATGATTCCCATTCCAAGGAACAAGGCGCATATCTCCTTGACATACCATCCGTAGCCCAGCACTCCCACGATCAGGAAGATAATGGTGAATGCCAGCACACTCAGGATGAAGTAAAGGTAAGATTTACGCAATGTCATTATTCCGAAAAGAACATACAGGGCGCTGACTATCGGGATGCAAACAAATGTAACCTCATTACCCCCGAAACTTACCGTAGTCTTAGGGTAAAGAATAGAAGCTATCACCAGGACTATGGAAGAAAGGATGAAAATAACCCATGCGCTCACGGGAGTCTTCTCCTCAAATCCCATCGCCTGACTTTCCTCCTGGCGTTTCCTCCAGTATAATCGTCCAGTTTGTATGTAGGACTCAGCTGCGGATTCTTCTTCACCCGGTTTGCGTACCAAAGCGTAAATGCGATTATCAGGAGAGTGAGAATCACCCAAACAACCATCCTGTACTCAAAGCCGGAGAACAGAGGCAGTCCGCTCAGACCCTGGGCAATTCCTATGGTAAAAGGATTGAAAACAGCCCCGCTCAATCCCACATGCGCGGCCACATAAACCATAAGCAATCCCGTAATGGAATCGTAGCCCATGGATATGGCCATCGGGACAAAGATTATTATAAAGGCTATGGTTTCCTCGCTCATCCCGAATACCGCCCCGAATACACTGAAAATCAGCATTGTCGCCACTATAATAACCCAGTGTTTCCGGGCTTTCTTGAGGAACGACTGGATGCCGAAGTCAATGGCTCGGCTGCTGTTCAGGATCTGGAATGCGCCGCCGATTATAAGCACGAAGGCTATAATGGCAGCCTGCCTTTTGAATCCGTCTACGATGGCTCCAAGTATCTGCCAGCTCTGCGGATTGCTCTCCACCTGGTGGTAGGAGCCGTTTACGATAACGTCTCTTTCCGCTCCGTTGACGGTTATGGTCTGATGGTCAAACTCTCCCGACGGGATAATCCAGGTCAGGATTCCGCACAGCAGAAGCACGGAACCTATGATTACGAAAGTATGGGGTATTTTCTTCGCTTTTGCCATAATGGGTCAAAGATACTAGATTTTATACTTGTCCCCAGGATAAAGGATGGTAAGTTTGAAGCTATGGGCGTTACTTCCGTCTTCTCCCTTCTTGTAAGGCTCGAAAAGCATGGCGCATCCGGTTCCCACAATCTCGATCGTATTGTCCGGATTAACCACAACTGCACTTTCCTCATCAATGCCGAGTCCACGATAACCAGGGTTGTCAAGCAGCACGT
>JBGVCE010000140.1:0-2064 GCA_045226235.1 Anaerobutyricum sp. | reverse complement strand
CTGTACCGTCCTTGTGATGAACTTCCTTTTCTTCATAAATGATGTTCCCGTTTTCATCTTCTATGGGCGCATGTGTAGGGAGTGTTACACACCAGCTTCCATAAACAACCACATCCGCACGGTTCATACATTTCACATTTGGGTCAGAAAGTCTCGCTTCAAGTCTTTCCCTTTGTTCCCCTCCATCGGGACACATATTGTAGTTTAAGTGCGTTCTTGTTGGATCAATACGCTGATTCCCGAAGGTTATATATTGTCCGTTCTCATCCTTTTTCCTTTCACAATGGGCGAATAATCCGTAATCGCCTCTTGTAAATTTTTCAAAATTAGCCATGGTCACCGCCTTTCCGAACCCAAAATCTTTTTTGGTATAGGCAAGCTATACCAAAATGAGATTTTGGTAGCTTGCTCAGGGCGCTGCCCCGAGACCCTGCAGGAGCCAAACATAAGGCGTTTGGCTCAGTTAAAGCCCCGCCGGATGATGAATGATCTTCGTTACGGTACACTCTGTACCTTACTTGCTTATTCATCATGGTCGACGTCCCCGTCTACCGGTATAAACTGTTCCGAAGAAGATACATCCTTCTTCGATACAGCCTGTACCCTTCCGGCAGTGCTTTCGCTGCTCGATGTAGCAGTATCGGCAAATTCCTTTACGATCCTGCTAAAGTACACATCGAGCTTCTTAAGATCAGGTTCATCTCCGAAGTGTTTCCTTACGAGATCGGCAATCTTACGATTGTCCTTCTCTAAGGATCTTTCGTATCTTTCCCTGATCTTATCCAGATCTTTCTTTAGTTCCATTGTTGATTTTTCAGCTCTTGGCATCGTTTTGTTCCTCCATTTCTTTAACAGTTGTACACGGCTTTTACCTCATTCTGATTTCGCAGGTCGTTCCCTTCATTCAGTTCCATGAAGTTCTCAATGGTATCCGCCCTGATAAGAAGTTTCCGACCGACTTTAAGTACCGGAAGCTTCTTCCATTCGATCAGCTTACGGAGTGTATTTCTCCCGATACCGGTACACTCTGCAGCTTCATCAATGGAATATGCCATCTTTGATTCACGCATTTTTCACTTCTCCTTTCCGTTTGCATTATGCAATTCTTTCTAAGTAGAATATATCGCAGGTTTTAAAATCCGTCAAGCGTTTTGCAATCCTATATTATTTCATGTAATTGCATATTGCATTTTCTTTTGTTATGTGATACAGTACAGATGTACCCACCGGAAAGGGATTATCGGTCACGGAAAAAAGATTTTAGTAAAAAGAAAAAGGTAATGATAAGCGGTACACTTACACCGAAAGAGGAGGCGTAAGCAAATGAAAGATAAAGATTTACGCAAGATGATAGGAAGCAGAATCAAGCAGAGACGTACAGAGCTTAACCTTCATCAAAAATACATAGCAGAAAAGATGGATGTAAACACATCCACCATTCAAAGATATGAAGCAGGTACTATCGACAACACCAAGAAACTCATCCTTGAGGGACTTGCTGATGCTCTCCACGTATCAGTAGAATGGCTCAAAGGTGAAACCGATGAGTACGAAACGGACATCACAGATAAGCGTGATCTCCAGATTCGCGATCTTATGGGAAGACTATCTGTAAGCGATAAGGAAGAACTGTCAGATGAACAGTTCGCGTTCTCAAAAGACCTGCTCATATACATACTCTCGGAGTATGAACTGTTCCTTGATTCTTTTAAATTCGGATGTATGAATTATAAGAATGATAAACAAAATAAAGATATTGCCAAGGCAATGGGAATTGATTCCGTAAAGGAATACAACGAGATCATGTTCCTTAGAGAAGTGACTCATTCCATCAATGCCTATAACGATATCGCGGATGTGATAAGACTCTACTCAAAGAGCCCTGAGAAGGCATCGGAAAGACTTGCCAACCTCATGGCTGACTTTGGTAGAGACGAGGAATAAATCATATTCAGATATCTTATAGTAAAAAGCATTTCAACAGTTCCGATTGCCCGTGAATGAAAGGAGCACAGTTTATGGCAAAAGGATCTGTAAGAAAAAAAGGAAAAAAGTGGTACTACC
>JBGVCE010000139.1:0-2466 GCA_045226235.1 Anaerobutyricum sp. | reverse complement strand
CATGGACAGCATATATACCGCTTCCAGCAGATTTGTCTTTCCCTGTGCATTCGGTCCGTAAATAACATTGGTCTCCTTGGAAAAATCCACGGTCTCCCATTCATAGTTACGGAATCCGTTTAACATGATTTTTTTTGTATACATATTAAACAACTCGGATCTGCGTATCCTGAAACTCTACCAGATCTCCGCTCCGTATCTTTTTTCCTCTCTGGGTACAGACTTCACCATTTACGGAAATCATCTCATCTTGAATAACCATCTTTGCTTCTCCTCCGGAAGAACAGATGGCAGTCAATTTTAAAAGAGATTCCAGCTTAATAAAATCCGTTGTTATTTTCTGCTCAATAATCATACTTATTCTGCTTTCAGCCGTACAGGAAGAATCATATAAGTATATTTTCCATCATCATCTCCGGATTTGAGAATACAGGGAGATGATCCGGAATTCAGACATACCATAATCGTCTCACTGGGAGCATTTTTCACAGCATCCATCAGATATTTGTCATTAAATCCGATTTCAAGATATTCACACTCACCATCATAGAAGCAAATATCTTCCGCTCTTCCGATGGGCGTTACACAGGACATATTAATGGCAGAATCCTTAAATTTCATACGAATCGGATTTTTAACCTGCTCATTTACGATCATCAGAGCAACGCGGTCCACAGACCGGAGAAAATCCTGCTTATTTACTTTTACCATCACCTTAAAATCGGAAGGTATGGAATTTCTGTAGTTTAAGAACTCTCCTTCAAGGCGGCGGGAGATAATGACAGTTTCACCGATTTCAAAGGAAATATGCTTTTCACCGACAAAAATCGTTACATCCCCTTCGTCCCCGCAGATACGCTCTACATCATTTAATGCCGTACCGGGAACAATAAAGGACTTCTTTCCTTCAAAAACACTGGACTCCAGCTTTTCCTGACGAAGAGCAAGACGGTAACCGTCCACGGAAACCAGATTAATCTGATCTCCGTCAATATCAAACAGACTTCCGGTATAAATTGGGCGGCTGTCATTATCCGCAACAGCAAAAATTGTCTGTGTGATCATCGTCTTCAGAAGATTCTGAGGAAATACCAGTTTATCGCAGTCATCAATAGTAGGAAGTTCCGGGTAATCTCTCGCATCCAGACTCATAAAGGAATATTCTGATTTTCCGCAGAAAATATCGACCTTTCCTTTTTCATCCGCAGAAACCTCTACGGTCCCATCCGGCATACGTCGGATCATTTCACCAAGAAGTCTGGCATTGAGAACAATCGATCCCTGTTCCTGGACAGTGCTGTCGATAAAGGTAAAGATACCCTTCTTGAGATCATATCCCGTGATCTTAAGGCGATCATTCTGTGTCTCTATAAGAAGTCCTTCCAGTGCAGGAATTGTACTTTTGGAAGCAGAAGCTTTCGCGGTAATTGCCACAGCATTCTGAAAGTCGTTTTTGTCACATGTGAATTTCATAAAAAACCCTCCTGGTTATTATAGAAATAGAAATATAATTGTTTAGTAATATTAGTAGTAACGGCGCCCGGTTGTGGAAAACTCCGAAAGCTGCCTGATAAATAAGGAAATTTGATGTGAAAGAAAATGTTGATAAAAAATCATTAATTGTGTTTGTTTTTTATAGAAAAAATAAAGTCCACACAAGTTAACAGATCTTCCACAAAAGGCTGTTATAAAACGCTGTTAATATTTGAGGTAATATCCCGTATCACTGCGGCAAGATCCGGATTTTTTTCCATCTGAGATTCTATCTTACGAATGGAAACCAGAACTGTTGAATGATTTCGGTTAAAAATCTTTCCAATGTCCGGGAGAGATAGATTGGTCAGCGTACGGATCAGATACATGGAAATCTGTCGGGCTTCTGTGACCCCTTTCGTACGATTAACTCCGGTAAGATCCGCAGCAGTCATATTATAATAATTTGCCGTAGCATTAATGATGGAATCCGGAGAGGGAATAAATGTTCCAACACGGATGACATCCGATATCGCCCGTTTGATAGAATCAATGGTGATGGTATCATCCAAAATCTCCTTATATGCTGTGAGCCGTTTGATAACTCCCTCAATCTGACGGATATTGGAAGTGATGTTTTCCGCGATGTATAGAACGACGTCATCGGAAAGAAGAAGGCCAAGCTGAGTTGCCTTGTTGCGAATAATCGCCATTCTGGTTTCAAGATCCGGGGGCTGGATGTCTGCCATGAGACCACCTTCAAATCGTGTGCGTAGACGATCATCCAATGTTGTCATTTCCATGGGAGGACGATCGGATGTGATTACAATCTGATGTCCGGATTCATATATGGTGTTAAATGTATGGAAGAATTCTTCCTGAGTTGCCGTTTTTCCGGCGATGAACTGAATATCATCAACCAGAAGCAGTTCCACATTGCGGTATTTTTCATGGAAGTCATTCGTTGTAGAACGCGAGATGGCATGAATCAGT
>JBGVCE010000138.1:0-6975 GCA_045226235.1 Anaerobutyricum sp. | reverse complement strand
TAACCCTGTTTCAGGAGAAGATGATACTTGATGAGGTAGTTACGGTTTCAGGTATGGACTATTATCTGGGGACCATCTCCGGAAAGCCTGTGGCTGTCGTTCAGTGCGGCATGGGTAAAGTCAATGCCGGAATCTGTACTCAGACATTAATCCGGGAATTTCACGCGGTGAAAGTGATAAACACAGGGGTGGCTGGATCACTGGATAATAAGATCGACATCGGTGATATAGTCATATCAGAAGATGCCGTGCAGCATGATTATGATGTGAGTCCCATCGGTTTTGAGAAGGGTGAGATTCCATACACCGGTCTGCACGCATTTGAAGCGGACCCTGCTCTAATGACGACCGCATTGGAGGCTGTCCGGGAAGTGGCATCAGAAGTGGATGCATTCCCGGGAAGAATCTGTTCCGGTGATCAGTTTGTATATCTTTCAGAACAAAAAGATACTATTCTCGGATCATTTGGGGGATTATGCTGTGATATGGAATCTGCAGCAATCGCCCAGGTATGCTACCTTAATGACACACCTTTTGTAATCCTTAGGGCTATATCTGATAAACCTGACGGATCAGAGGAGATTACATTTGATGTATTTAAGGAAGAAGCAGCCCATAGAAGTGCTAAAGTCGTATTGAAGATGTTAGATGTGGAGGATGTAAATGATTAATATTTTTCTGATTATATGTGGGATTTTCTATGCTGTACTCTGTGTGTTCAGTATCGTTACAGGGCTAATGTATGCAAGCGGTAAGAAAAAACTGAATCCTCTGGAGTTGTCAGATCGTTTTATGAGCCGGTATTCCGACCCGGAAAAACTCAGGAGATTCACGATGAAGATGGGCTGGGTGACATTTATAGTGGGCATCCTACAAGGCATTACATCCTTTGCTATCCTGGTGGGAAGAAGAATGGTCCATTATGGTATTGCACTCGGATTTACCATTTTCTCCATTGCATCTGTGGCAGTGAAACTGAAGGGAAAAATACATATATTCCCCATATTGAAGTCCATAGCATATGTTTCAATTCTGATCGTTCTGCTTATACCCGCAGCCAGATCCCGGTTTTCCTGAGGATTAATTATACTAACACCAAAAGAAGTCACATCCGAAGTTCCTTGAAAGGGTTCCTTGGATGTGACTTCCTGTCATTCTGAATTGGCTTTTTGTGATTAACGCATCAGCATGCCGCCTGTGGCATCGATGGTGATTCCCGTGAGATAGTCAGCCTTGTTGGAGGCGAGGAAAGCCACACAGTATGCAACTTCATCTGCAGTTGCTACCCTGCCGATAGGTATCCTGCTATTGTAGTAATCTCTCTTCTTTGTCAGGGCATCCTCTACCATAGGAGTTTCCATCATGCCCGGTGCCACGGAGTTGACATTGATCCCATATCCGGCTACTTCTCTGGCCAGTGATCTGGAGAATGTGACAAGACCGGCTTTAGATGAAGCATAGTGGGCATGCCCCGTGGTGGATCCGTGAAAAGCTGCCTGAGAGACAACCTGCACGATTTTTCCCTTTCTTTCCTGCTCAATCAGATGGTTAACCATCAATTTGCTTAACAGGAAGGGAACTTCCAGGTTCATGTAAAGTGTGCGGTCAAAATCCTCAAGGGTCATCTCACGCACGTAGGCAGTGGGCCAGATTCCGGCATTGTTTACCAGGATATCGAGGCATCCCAGAGCTGCTACACTATCTTCAAACAACTTCTCTGCAGCACCTTTTTTGCCCAGATCAGCCGGGATACCCACGGCATTGACGCCATATTCCTGCCGGTACTTGTCTGAAAGTTCCTTGACCAGGTTTTCACTTCTCCCGGAGACGATTACATTTGCCCCCTCCCCGGCAAGAATCCGGACGATAGCTTCCCCCAGGCCTTTTGTACTTCCGGTAACCAGAACGTTTTTTCCTTTCAAACCATAATCCAATTTATCCACCTCCATATGTCGTGCATAGTTATCATTATTTCATAATAATTATACCATACGGAGAGGGATTTTTGTAGATAATCCCCTGTTTTTCGTTGACATGTTTTATAATATTCGTTACAGTAAAGATGGTAATACTATGATCAAATCATAGGCGGAGGAGGTAAAAAGATGTATAAACTTTGGAATGTATTGGAAGAAGCGAAGAAGCTGCGCTGGGTGGAACTGTCCCATCCTCTGGATAATGACAGCCCATTCTGGAGTGGGATTCCGGAAGGGTCCGTAGAGCTGTGTAAGACGGTGTTTGACTGGGGTAATCCTATGCTGGAGTGCCTGATCCAGACATTTAAATTCCCGGGTCAGTTTGGAACCCATATTGATTTCCCCGGACACTTTATCAAAGATGGGGTGCTGTCAGAGGCATTTGATGTGAAAGACGGAGTATTTCCCCTGTGTGTGATTGACCTTACTGCTAAAGTTGCTGAGGATCCCTGCTATGTTGTCACAGAGCAGGACATCAAGGATTATGAGAAAGAATATGGAGATATCCCGGACGGAGCTTTTGTAGCTCTGCGCACAGACTGGTACAAGAACTGGCCGGATATGGACGCCCTTTCCGGAACCGCGGAGGATGGAAGTGAGAACTTCCCCGGATGGTCTATGGAAGCCTTAAAGTATATCTATGAAGTGCGCAATGCAGCTGCTAACGGACATGAGACATTGGATACTGACGCATCAGCCGAAGCAGCCAAGGCGGAAGATCTGGCCTGTGAACGCTATGTACTGGAGATGGGTAAGCTTCAGGTCGAAGTGCTTCGTAACCTGGATCAGGTTCCTGCAGCAGGTGCAGTGATCGTTGTAGCCTGGCCGAGAATTCAGGGGGCTACCGGACTTCCGGTACGCGTGTGGGCTATCTGTGAGTAGCCGTTTATCGCATTTTAACAGGTTGGAGATAAAAATGGTTGATTATGAAATGATCAGAAGACAGACAGAGTCCCTGGCAGAGGAATCTTCGGATTACATACCTGTGATGGCAAATGTGTCATCTTTGCTCTTTTACACACTTCCCGATATTAATTGGGCAGGTTTCTACCTGGTGAAAGAAGACTCTCTTCTTCTGGGGCCTTTCCAGGGGAAAGTCGCCTGTGTGCGAATTGCGAAGGGGAGAGGCGTCTGTGGAACTGCCTGGGAGGAAGACACTGTCCAGCTGGTGCCTGATGTACACGCATTTCCCGGACATATCGCATGTGACAGTGCCTCAAGATCCGAGATTGTGGTTCCCATCCACCAACAGGGGAAAGTTGTGGCTGTCCTGGATATAGACAGCCCCTTGCCTGATCGTTTCAGCGAGGTGGATAAAGAAGGACTGACAGCCTTGGCTGACACGATAGAGGATATAATCAGATGGTAATGATAGGCTGTCCGGAAGGGCAGCCTATTATACTATAATGATAACCTGATTCCTTTTTTCAAAGGTGTCTGGAAGGAGTCTACGATATGAGAATAAAAGATGCATTGACTGCAGTATTTCGAAAATCTGCGGGAGGACAGTTGAAACCGTTAACCACCATATGGACTGAGCAGGCGGAGGATGAAAAGGAGATTCCTCTGCCCGATTATCCCCGCCCGCAGATGATAAGGGATTATTGGGTCTGCCTGAACGGCTGGTGGGAGTATGCTTTTACCGGCCTTAGGGAGGTCCCAAAAGAAGCCGAAGGCAGGATTCTGGTGCCTTTTTCACCCGAAACCAGACGCTCTACAGTGGAGAGAAACTTAAAGCCAAAAGAAGCACTCTGGTACCGAAGAAAGATACAGATACCGGAGTTTCCTGCCCAATCCCGCCTTCTCCTCCATTTTGGAGCCGTTGATGAGAGATGCACTGTCTGGGTTAACGGCTGTCGGATCGGCAGCCACAGAGGAGGATACCTTCCTTTTCATTTTGATGTGACCAAGGAGATGAAGATCGGGGAAAATGAAATATCAGTCCGTGTAAGGGATGAGACGGATCAGGGTTCTGCCTGTCGTGGAAAACAGAAGTTAAACCCCGGTGGTATGTTTTACACGCCGCAAAGTGGAATATGGCAGACAGTGTGGATGGAATGGGTTCCGGAGGATTTCCTGGAGGAAATGAAGATTATTCCCCATCTGTCAGAGCAGGAAGTGGAGTTTCAGATTAGAATGACCCGGCCTGCCGCGGGGGAGATTACCGTCGGAAAAGCAAGGAATTTTATCTCAGAGGAAGTCAGCCTGACAGATAGGGATGGAGTTCTGAAAATCTATCCGGTCAGCCTGAAGGATTTTGATAAAGAAAACATGCTAAAATACCGGATAAAACTGGAGGAGATTAAGACGTGGAGTCCGGAATCACCCTTCCTGTATCCGGTGAGGATTCGTCTGGGCCAGGATCAGGTGACCACATATTTTGCTATGCGGTCTTTCGGAAAGGGGCGGGACAGTGATGGTCATGCCTGTCTGACGCTGAATGAACAGCCTTATTTTTTTCATGGAATTCTGGACCAGGGATATTGGCCCGAGAGCCTGATGACAGCCCCGTCTGATGAAGCGATGATATTCGATATAATAGAGACCAAGAAAGCCGGGTTTAATATGCTGCGAAAACATGCCAAAGTCGAACCTCTTCGCTGGTATTATCACTGTGACCGGATTGGAATGGTGGTATGGCAGGATATGGTTAACGGTGGAGGACCCATACCGGCTATGTTATGCACTTATCTTCCTACTATGATACCGGCTCTGGGAAAGAGAGTCGCTGACCGGCATTATAAACTCCTCTCCAGAGAAGATGCCAGGGAGAGAAAGCGATTTGAACAGCAGCTGTTAGGTTTGGTCGATCATCTGGGCAATGAACCCTGCATTGGTATGTGGGTGATCTTTAATGAAGGATGGGGGCAGTTTGACTCTGCCCGGCTGACTTCAGCTGTCCGAAAGAGAGATCCTTCTCGCCCTATAGATCATGCCAGCGGCTGGTTTGACCAGGGGGTTGGTGATGTATGCAGCATTCATAATTATTTCCGAAAACTCAAGGTTGAAAAGGACAGGTACGATCGCCCCTTCGTCATCTCGGAATATGGTGGACTGGCATGCAGGATACCGGGTCATGTAGCTGCGGACGGGACTTATGGATACCATGATGTATCTAAGGAAAAATTCCCGGATGAATTCAGGGCTCTGATGAAAAAGATCAGAGACCTAAGCAAAGAAGGTCTGGCGGGTGCAGTCTATACCCAGGTTTCTGATATCGAAGAGGAGATTAACGGGATCCTGACTTACGACCGAAAATATAAAAAACAGGAAGGATAGACCTTGACATTTCTAATAAAATTTCATAAAATTTAATTGTAATTTGATGATTAATTGTTAAATTTGTACAAAAAAGAGTGAAAAGGAGGATTACTTATGGCAGCAAAGATTTTAATGGCAGGAAGTATTATGATGGACCTTATCCTGCAGATGCCCCGGGTTCCACATCCCAGTGAGAGTATCTTAGGAACTTCTTATTCTACAGCCGGCGGTGGCAAGGGAAGTAATTCTGCAGTGGCAGCTGCAAGAGCAGGCGCTGATGTTGCAGTATGCTGTACTTTAGGCCAGGATGCAAACGGCGAGGCTCTTAAGGGTATGCTGGTGGATGCAGGGATTGATATCTCACACTGTAACCTTAAGGAAGGATCCAGCACAGGTATGGCTGTGATCATGCTTGAGGAAGACGGCATGAACCGTATTGCCATCTACGTTGCCGCTAATATGGATACCACACCGGAAGATATCGAGGCTGCCTTTGAAGGCAAAGATTATGATGCGGTCATGATGCAGCTGGAGATTCCGCTGGAGTCCAATGTTAAGGCATTTGAGCTGGCTAAGGCAAAAGGAATGATCACATGTCTTGACTGTGGCCCTGCCCAGTCATATCCAATTGAGAAGTTCCAGGGCATTACCATTCTCTCCCCGAATGAAACCGAGACAGATGCTCTCGTAGGTATCCTTCCGGTGGATGATGAAACATGTCTTGCAGCAAGCAAGATTCTGAAGGAGAGATGTAATTGTAAATATGTCGTTCTTAAGATGGGTGATAAGGGATCCTATATCTATGGGGAAGGAATTGCCCAGATGGTTCCTACCTTCAAGGTGGATGCGGTGGATCCCACCGCAGCAGGAGACTGCTTTACCGGTGTCCTTGTCATGAGATATGCAGAGACCGGAGATATCGTGGAAGCAGCCAGATATGCCAGCGCTGCAGCTGCCATATCCGTACAGAGTCTGGGTGCTCAGCCATCTCTTCCGATGAAGGATGCCATCGATGCCTTCTATGCCGAGAGAGCATAAGAGAAAGTCTTTTTACCTAAACATCTATAAATGTCAAAGCGAAGGGAGTGTCACTGGTGTGGCACTCCTCCTTCGCTTATAACCCTGGGACCGGTAAGACAATCTCAGACGGGATACTGAAAGGAAAAACAGGTATGATAAAGAATGAAAGGCCCTTAAACTGGGCAGTACTTGGTGCAGGTGTGATCGCAAATGAGATGGCGGTGGCTCTTCAAAGCATGGGAAGATCCCTCTATGCCATAGGAAACCGCACCTATGAGAAGGCAGTGGCTTTTGCCGGCCGGCATGGAGTCCGGAAAGTCTATGACAAGATCGAGGATATGTTTTATGATGATCAGGTAGATATCATCTATATTACCAGCCCTCACAATACCCATTACCCCTTCATGAAAGCAGCACTTGCCCATGGAAAACATTTGCTTGTAGAAAAATCTATAACCCTCAACAGCAGAGAACTGGATGAAATGATTGCCCTGGCCCAGGAAAAGAACCTGGTTCTGGCGGAGGCCATGACCATATGGCACATGCCTCTTTACCGGAAGCTGTGGGACATGGTGGAGAGCGGGAGATTAGGCAAGGTTCAGATTATCACTTTGAACTTTGGGAGCTTTAAGGAATATGATATGAGCAACCGCTTTTTTAATATGAATCTTGCTGGCGGAGCCATGCTGGATATCGGTGTATATGCCTTATCTATCGT
>JBGVCE010000137.1:0-4202 GCA_045226235.1 Anaerobutyricum sp. | reverse complement strand
GATTCTTTATCATTTTGTTTGCCATGGCTACCTATTTTGGTGTGGGCAGGAAACTTCTGATTTCCAAATTCGATAATCTGATCGCCGGCTATCAGGATTATGGCAGTGCTTATGGATTTGTGATCACTGCCATCGATACCGGGATCGACCGCCCCATCGACTATTCCAGGACCAGGGTGAAGAAGATCATGAAGGTCACCAACAAACGATGGAAAGAGGAATACGGAGAGAAAGAAGGGACAAAAAGGCCGAATATCATCTTTCTTCAGCTGGAGTCTTATTTTGATGTGACTGATGTGAAGGACCTGCAGCTGTCCATGGATCCCCTGCCTAATCTCCATGCCCTTCAGAAGCAGACCACATCAGGTTATGTGACCGTTCCGGTTTACGGTGCAGGAACCATCAACACGGAATTTGAAGCCCTGACAGGGATGAACCTTTCCTATTTTGGTACAGGAGAGTATCCTTACCGTAGTATTCTTCACAAAAAAACCTGCGAGAGTATGGCCTACTGGATGAGGGAGGAAGGTTATATCACTTCCGTGATCCATAATAATAATGCCTCTTTTTATGACAGAGACAGGGTATATTGTAATCTGGGTTTCGAGAACTTTATCTCTTCCGAAAATATGAATATCATCGACTATAACGATGCCGGCTGGGCCAAAGATGAGGTTCTTAAGGATTATATCATGAGTACCTTGAATGAAACCTCGGGGAGAGACTACATCTATACGATCTCAGTGCAGGGACATGGGGATTACCCGGATAAAGAAGTGAACAATCCAAGGATTCAGGTTTTAAATGAGGATATGGACAAGTCATACCGGAATACCCTGACTTATTATGTCAACCAGCTTTATGAAATGGACCGGTTTGTGGGAAGCCTGATTAAGAGTCTCTCGGATTACGATGAGGAGACTGTGCTGGTATTCTTCGGGGACCATCTTCCCGGGCTGAACCTGGAGAAAAAAGATCTGAAAAGCGGATCAAAGTATAAAACTCCCTATATCATATGGGACAATTATGGATACAATGCCGGTAACCGGGAGGAGGAATCCGGGAACCTGAAGTCTTATCAGCTGCCGTCTAAAGTACTGGCTCAGCTTGCCATACGGGAAGGAATCATGAACCGGTACCACCAGGTTATGCAGGAGACAAAGAATTACAAGAGAAACATGAAGATGCTTCAGTATGATCTTCTCTATGGTTCTTCCTTCTCCAGGGAGGGGAAAGAGGAGCTTAAAGCCAGTCAGATCAATTACTGCATAGAAGATGTAATGGTCAAAGGACTTAGAAAAAAGGATAATTCCATCTATGTGATGGGGGATCATTTTACGGACTACAGCAGGGTTTATGTCAATGACAGTCCTGTGGATACATCCAAGTTAAGCGACTTCGCCCTGAAGATTCCGGCGAACGCCATAAAAGACGGGGACCAGCTGGTGGTTCATCAGGTCAGCAAAACCCATCAGAACATAACATTTAACACCTCCAACACTTACATCGTAAATCTGTTGAATGTGGATGAAATCCCCTAAGGGAAAATACAAAAAAATTATGGACAGTGTTGACAAGCCGTGTTATAATACTAAAATGTGTTTTCATGTATTTTAGGAAAAAAACAGAAAAGGAATATATTAAGGAGGAAACCGAACAATGAGCGTACAAGTTGAGAGATTAGAGCATAACATGGCTAAATTGACCATAGAGGTGGAGGCAAAAGAATTCGATGCAGCGATGAAGAGAGCTTATAATAAGCAGAAATCATCCTTTAACCTCCCTGGCTTCCGCAAGGGCAAAGTACCTATGAATATGATTGAGAAGACCTACGGTGCCGGCGTATTTTATGAGGATGCAGCCAACGATGTTATGCAGACAGCATATCCTGCAGCTGTTGACGAATGCGAACTGGATATCGTTTCCCGCCCGGAAGTTGATATCGTTCAGATCGGCAAGGGACAGAATCTCATCTTTACTGCCACAGTAGCAGTGAAACCGGAAGTTACTCTGGGAGAGTACAAAGGCTTAGCTGTTGATAAAGTAGATACAGAAGTTACAGAAGAAGAGATCCAGGAAGAACTGAAGAAAGCTCAGGAGAAGAACTCCAGAGAGGTTGAGATCACTGACAGACCTGTCAAGGAAGGCGACATCATCCGCCTGAACTATGCCGGAACCATCGACGGTGTTCCTTTTGACGGAGGTACCGCAGAAAACCAGAACCTTACCATCGGATCCCACTCCTTTATCGATACCTTTGAGGACCAGCTGGTAGGCCTTAATATCGGAGATACCAAAGATGTGGAAGTGACTTTCCCTGAGGAATATCACGCTCAGGATCTGGCAGGAAAACCTGCTACTTTCCATGTTGAGATCCTTGGGATCAAAGAGAAGCAGCTGGATGAACTGGATGATGATTTTGCAGCTGACTACACAGATTTTGATACCCTTGATGAGTACAAAGAAGACATCCGTCTTTCCCTGAAAGCCGGCAAAGAAGAAAATGCCAAGAATACCATGCAGAATGCCCTGATCGAGCAGGCTGTGGAGAATGCCCAGATGGATATTCCGGAAGCCATGATCGAAAGTGAGATCGATCAGATGGTGGAAGAGTTCAAGCAGAGAGTTTCCTATCAGGGTCTGTCCTTCGATCAGTATCTCCAGTTTACAGGCGGTAACCTGGATGCCCTTAAGGACAGCATGAGACCACAGGCTGAGTCCAGAGTAAAAGGCAGCCTGGTTCTGGAAGCTATCGTGGCAGCAGAAGGTATCACAGCATCTGATGAAGACCTTCAGGGCGAGTTTGACAGAATGGCTTCCATGTATCAGATGGAAGCAGATCAGATCGCTTCCTTCATGGGAGACGCTGAGAAGGAAAACATGAAACGGAATATTGCAGTGCAGAAAGCTGTAGATTTCTTATATGAGAATGCAAACATTACGGAGGCTTCCGAGGAACTGGATTTTGACGAGGCTGAGTAATCAGACATTTTAGGAGGTATATTTTTGAGTTTAGTACCTTATGTAGTAGAACAGACGAGCCGTGGGGAGAGATCTTATGATATCTACTCCAGACTGTTAAAAGAGAGAATTATCTTCCTGGGCGAGGAGGTAAATGATGTGACGGCAAGCCTGGTAGTATCCCAGCTGCTGTATCTGGAGTCCGAGGACCCGGATAAGGATATCAACCTCTACATCATGAGCCCGGGTGGCTCTGTGACAGCCGGCATGGCCATCTATGACACGATGCAGTTTATCAAATGTGATGTTTCCACGATCTGTATGGGTATGGCAGCCTCTATGGGCGCATTCCTCCTTGCAGGTGGAACCAAGGGAAAACGCCTCGCGCTTCCCAATGCAGAGATCATGATCCACCAGCCCTCAGGCGGTGCCCAGGGGCAGGCTACGGAGATAGAGATCGCTGCGGAGCATATTTTAAAGACCAAAGAAAAATTGAATCGAATTCTTGCTGAGAATACCGGTCAGCCTTATGAGAAGGTAAAAGCCGACACGGAGCGTGATAACTGGATGACGGCCGAAGAGGCAAAAGAGTATGGACTGATTGATATTGTTGTAGATAAGCGAATTTAATCAGAGGAAGGTTACTATGGCTCAGGCTGTAGTAACCTTTGCTGATATCTTTAGAATTGAGGTGACTTTATGGCATCACGTTCCGATAATAAACCTTGTTATTGCTCCTTCTGCGGGAAATCCCAGGATATGGTGCGAAAACTGATCGCAGGACCCAACGGGGTCTTTATCTGTGATGAATGTATCGACATCTGCACAGAAATCATTGAAGATGACCTTGACTTGATGGAGTATAATGAAGATGAGAATGGTATCAATCTCATCAAGCCCAAGGAGATGAAAGCATTCCTTGACGATTATGTGATCGGTCAGGAAGAAGCGAAAAAAGTTCTCTCCGTGGCAGTCTATAATCACTATAAACGGATCAATGCCGGGGTGGAGAACGATGTGGAGCTGCAGAAGAGCAACATTATCATGATCGGACCCACCGGTTCCGGTAAGACTCTGCTGGCCCAGACTCTGGCTAAGGTCCTTAACGTACCCTTCGCCATCGCCGATGCCACCGCGCTGACAGAGGCCGGTTATGTGGGCGAGGATGTGGAGAACATCCTTCTTAAGATCATTCAGGCTGCGGATTACGATATCGACCGTGCCCAGCAGGGAATCATATA
>JBGVCE010000136.1:0-2159 GCA_045226235.1 Anaerobutyricum sp. | reverse complement strand
AACAGTCTCTTGTACTCCCTATGCTGGTCAAACCATTCCCTGGCATAGGAACAAACAGGAATAATCTTGATTCCTCTTGCTTTTGCTTCCGTGACAACCTTCTCCACCAGTTTTTCTGCGATACCTCTGTCCCGGTAGGAAGGTTCTACATAGGTATGCTCTATGGACCATACTTGTCCTTCCTCAGAAAATGTGCATACACCTATACCGGTATCATTGTCGTAAGCGGTGGCGCGAAGCCGGTCCATCTCGAAAGCAATCCAGATTCGGGAGCTTTCTTTCCCTGCCAGTTCGCCCGGGAAAAATGTCTTTCCATCCTCGGAAACCGTCAGGGAGATATCCATCGATTGACAATAAGATATGATAAACTCTTTTACATACTCGTTCGGCTCATCTATAGATAAAAACAATCCGCCACATGTATCGTGTATATGCAGATTAACGGAAAACTTTTCACTAATATAACGCTTTAATTCAGCTGCCTGTGTAAAATCCATACGTTTTATCCCCTCCTGAATACTATATGGCTAACTCTTCCAGCGAAGGCAGATTCTTCACCGTAATTTTACCTCTTCCAAGAGTAATAATATCATTTTTCTCCATCTCCTTCAATATACGGGAGATAACCTCCCTTGAAGAGTTCAGATCCGATGCTAGCTGGGCATGAGTCATAAAAAGAGTATTACTGTCTGTCTCTTTTAGCTGTTCAAGAAGAACTTTTGCAATCCGCTTGTTAAGAGGGGAAAACAACATGTTCTCCATCAGCAGCATAACATCGGAAAACCGTTCTCCCAGTTTCTCCAGGATAAAACACCGAAGGGCAAGATTCTTCCCCTTCAGTACCGCAAGGCACAGGGCAGGTATGATCAAAATCTCGCAATCGGTCTCGGCGGTCATCTGTGTTTCGAATCGAATCTGATCCACTACACAGGCCGCGGACAATACGTCCGTCTCACCCGGCTGAATCCGATATAGAACAATCTCCCTGCCTTCTTCCGACAGCATGAAAGCTCTCACACTTCCACTAAGCATTTTAATCATACCCAGACATTCCTGATCTTTGGAGTAGATTAGTTTTCCCTGCTGATATCTTTTTATCGTTGCACATATTGCTATCGCTTCTTTTTGGTCTTGATCAAGGTCCTTCCAGAAGGGCAATTCCATCAGATATTTATCCATAGCTTTATCTTGATTATAACAGTCAGGTAATGGATTTATCGAATCAGCGCTTCCAGAGCATCTATCCCCTGGAATCCCACGGATTTGTTGCTGATCTTTCCGTCTTTGTAAACCATAAGGGACGGAATGCTCATAACATTATGCTGCATTGCCAGGGCAGGTTCCTCATCAACATTGATCTTGCCTACCTTAACTTCCGGATGCTTCTCAGCGAACTCAGCCACGATGGGTGAAAGCATCTTACATGGACCGCACCAGGGAGCCCAGAAATCCAATAATACTGTATTCTCAGCCTCAAGAACCTCTTTTGTAAAATTATCATTTGTTATAACTATTTCTTTCATTTCATATACCTCCTGTTTTTTTCTTGCATTATAGCATGATTAAAAATAGAGTACTGTGACTTAGTCACATTTTATTGAAAATATTTTTTTCAAACAACGTGACTGCTTACTCCTTCCCTGTAAACACCCGATAGAACTTAGCCATCAACGGAATATATGTAACAATGAATACACATAAGGCCACGGCCAGCACATGCTTTTTATGCTCCGGTTTTACTGCCATTCCAATCATCATCCCCAGTGATATCAGACAGAACTTCAGTATAGCAATTATCTTCCAGTCGCTGGTTTCGATGTAGTGGTTTGCAGCTGTAAACAGTTTTTCCATGAGATCCTCCTCCTTTTTCCTATACCTCTTACTGATTGCTCTTTAATAGTTGATTCGGGAACTGGTACAGGACATCCGAAACTGTTGACGAATCTTTTCCATACTCTCCTTTATGATCTTCTTCGGATCCGCATCCATGATATCCAGTCCCACTGCTTTAATCAGCTGTACCTCCCGGATTCCGTAAAAGTTCTGGGCCAGCGCTTTCACGTAGCCGAATCCATACTCCAGAGGTACATAATTGCCTCCTGCTGTCATCACATAGTATAGCTTCCTGGCTTTGCATAGTCCCTGGGGTATGCCCTCCG
>JBGVCE010000135.1:0-2104 GCA_045226235.1 Anaerobutyricum sp. | reverse complement strand
CGGTCGCTACTTCAAGCCCTATATCGCAATTGAAGATGAAATTATTGAATATTTCAATATTCTGGCCTCCATCGACATAGATTCCGTCCGCGCAGGGATCATATTCCCCGTCTTCATAGTAGGCAGCGTTTCCCTGGGTACTGATGTTGTATACTACATTGTCCCTGCAGATACCGTTTCTGGCCATATCCACTTCGTATGGATTCCTGCCGCCGTCTTCCTCCGAATGCGTTGCATACCCTTCAAAACCTATCATGTCAATTCCGATATTATTGTTATCATGAATGATGTTACCCGAGATAAGAAATCCGTCGACATTACCGTTCAGAACCACGGACTCGCTTGAACCACAGGCACAGTCAAACACCTCACAGCCTTCAATCGTAAGCTTTGAAACAGGAGCCAGGTCGTTGCTGGCATAGACGCAGATACCATGAATTCCCTGTACGTCATGGACTTTGCAGTTCCTGATGATGATATTGTCAAGAGGCTGATCTCCGGATTCCCGTGTGCTCGTGTATTCTATCCCATGAGTACCACCTTCTGTTTCCAATCCTTCGAGCTGTATATTACGCAGGTTGAGAAGTGTGATGCCTTTTTCCTCTCCGGCCTGGATGAGAACTTTCTCTCCTTCTGCAGGGCGGATAACCGTAGGAGAGTCTTCGCTGCCTGAACATTCCGGGCCTAGTTCTATGGGGCCGTACTCCCCTTCATGTACTATGATCGTCGAACCGGGCCGGGCTTTGGCAGCCGCAGAGACGGTTTTATATGGAGCTTTTATTGATCCGCCTCCTGATTCATCACTTCCATCCACTTTCACATGTACTTCCTTGATTTCCTTCTGCTGTGGTCCGCAGGCAGCTATTCCCAGAGTCAGAATAAGCATAACAAAGATGCTTGCCGTCTGTTTGAATGTTTTATTCCGCATTTTCAAAATTCCCATATTACTACCTCCATAAATATTCAATCGGAATCGTCTTGCCGCAAGATTATTTCTTCTCTTTATAATCTATGAAGATACCTTAATTTTAATTAATTATCTGTTCCTTTTCAACAGGTCTGACCGAAAGATTTTTGCAGAAGAAAATATTTTAAATTATCACTTGACAAAAGACTTTCTGTGTAGTAGTATAAAAACATAAATAAAACATTTAATAAAAGTTATGATTAAAAATGACGGAGGGTATTATGATTAACATGAAAGAGAAGATCGAAAAAGAATACGGCGGTAAATGTGAGTGCGGTAAGGCACATGAGGTAATTCTGGAAGATATAAGAATAGGGTCCCATATTCTGGAAGAGATTCCGGATCTGGTAAGGAAGCATGGATCCAAAGTGTTTATGATTTCAGACAGAAATACCTGGAATGTGGCCGGAAAAGAGGTTGCCTCTATTCTTAAACAGGAAGGTATGCTGACCGGATCCTGGTGCTTTGAGCAGGAGAAGGTAGAGCCGGATGAAACAGCAGTAGGAGCTGATTTGATGCACTTCAACAAGCATTGCGATTACATTGTGGTTGTGGGATCAGGGACGCTGAATGATATTGGTAAACTGACTTCGGCGGTTACCGGAAGACCTTTTATGATTGTAGGAACTGCTCCTTCCATGGATGGATTTGCCTCAGCCACTTCTTCGGTCGTCCGTGACGGTTTAAAGATTTCATTAGGAACAACAGCACCGGTGGCTTTTCTGGCGGATGTTTCCATCATGAAAGATGCCCCGGCAAGACTGCTCCAGGCAGGGATCGGTGATATGTTCGCCAAGTATATCAGCATTTGTGAATGGCGTATCTCCCATGTGATCAACGGTGAGTATTATTGTCCGAAGATCGCTTCTCTCGTAAGGAATGCTCTGGACCGATGTGCTAAGAACGCCAAAGCATTGATGAACCGGGATGAGGAAGCGGTTGCTGCTGTGACGGAAGGACTGGTTTATGCAGGACTTGCCATGGCCATGGCCGGTGTGTCCAGACCTGCCTCAGGTATGGAACACTACTTCTCTCATGTTTGGGATATGAGGGGAGAGGAGTTCGGAACTCCGGCAGATTATCACGGTATTCAATGTGGAATCGCTACCGGAATCTGCATCAGGATCTATGACCAGA
>JBGVCE010000134.1:0-6887 GCA_045226235.1 Anaerobutyricum sp. | reverse complement strand
CCACAGGATATCCATCGGTGAATTATTTATCTGTATAGGGCTTTCTCTGTTCATTTACGATTTCCTTCTTGAATCTGCTTTCTGTGTTTTCATCATAGCATGTCAGGTCCATTTTTTCACTAGACTTTTTTCTGGTTAGGATATATCATTTTTTTAACAGGGAAAGTTAGATTTTTCCTGACGCAAGGGGGACGGGATTATGCTGGAAAGAGAGATGAAAACCGGTCAGCAACAGTACCAATGGCCGGATAATTATTATATGGAGACGGATGGCATGCGCCGGAAAGGATATCTGGATGCCACGACTGCAGAACAGGATTCCCGGGAAAATGAGCTGCGCCATATGCTCTGGGAGAAACGATACACCGATGCCCGGGGAAGATATGATGATGCGGACCGTTTTCTGAAGGTATGGATGGATCTGCCCTTTCTGGCTAAGAGTAAGGATGGTCTCTTTGGAAAGTCCCGGGCACGGAAAGGAGTGGAGGAGATCAGGGAAACCCTGCTCCTGCATCTTCTGAAGGAAAACCCGGAATACCGGGATGTGTGGTACCGGGAATTTATCCATTCCAGCTGTCTCTATATTCAGATCAGCAAGGGGGACAGAAGTTATTCCACCACGCTTTTTGGAATCGGGAAACTGCCTGAGGACAATCTCTTGAGAAAGATTGCTGCAGACCTGTGTGAGAAGACCATCATTTACCCGGATATCCTGGGGTTCCGGGAAGACCAGGAACTACTGGCCCGTGCGGCCCGGGATGCCTTCTGCCTCTATTATCCCGGAAAGGAATGGGTCTACGAAGAGGCAGAAAAAGAAGCAGAGAAAAGAATCACCCATAGATAAGAACAGAGAAGAGAGGACCAAAATCGTGAAGAAAATCGGATTTATAGGTATGGGAAATATGGCGCAGGCAATCGCTTCCGGATGGATCAGCCAGAAACTGCTGACACCGGACCAGATCTACGCCTATGCCCCACATTATGATAAACTGAAAAACAATGCCGAGAGGATTGGATTTACGGCATGCCGGGACCGGAAAGAGATGCTGGAAGCCTGCGATGTCTTTCTTATGGCATGCAAACCCTATCAGATTGAAGGCGTCCTTAGGGAAATTAGAGAAGAACTGAAGGGGAAAGCTCTCCTTTCCGTGGCGGCCGGATGGAATTATGAGAAGTACAGTGCATTTCTGGACGCTAGCACACGGTTCCAGTACATCATGCCCAACACACCGGCTATGGTAGGAGAAGGGGTCCTGCTCTTTGAGGAAACCAACTCCCTGGAGGAGGAGGAACGTCAGGAGATGATGGAACTCTTCCGAGCCCTGGGCAAGGTGGAGGTCATCCCGGACCACCTCATGGGAGTGGCCATGGCTATCACCGGCTGCGGACCGGCCTTCATCGATATGATTATAGAAGGGTTGGGGGATGCCGGAGTGAAATACGGACTGCCCAGGGATAAAGCCTATGCTCTGACCTCCCAGATGATCCTGGGAAGCGCGAAACTTCAGCTAGAAACAGGGGAGCATCCCGGTCTGCTGAAGGATAAGGTATGTTCCCCTGCCGGAACAACCATCCGGGGGGTGGATGCCCTGGAGCATATGGGAATCCGCGCCGCCATGATCGATGCCATCGATGCCATCATGTAAACAGGGTATAAGCAGGTTGACAGAAGAAGGTCAGAATCTATGAATATAAAACGAGCCAAGGAAGAGATTAAAAATACAGTAAAAGCCTATCTGCAAAAAGATGTCCACGGGGAGTACGTCATCCCGGAGGTCAGGCAGAGACCGATTCTCCTGATCGGGCCTCCCGGAATCGGCAAGACCCAGATTATGCAGCAGATCGCAGGGGAGTGTGAGATCGGCCTGGTGGCCTACACCATCACCCATCACACCCGGCAAAGCGCAGTGGGACTTCCCTTTATCAAGGAAGAGGTTTACGGGGGGAAGAGCTATTCCGTCACGGAGTACACCATGAGTGAGATCATCAGCAGTATCTACCGGTATATTAAGGAGACGGGCAGGGAAGAGGGAATCCTCTTTATCGATGAGATCAATTGCGTCTCTGAGACCCTGGCGCCTACTATGCTGCAGTTCCTGCAGTGTAAAACCTTTGGTAATCAGGCGGTTCCACGGGGCTGGATCATCGCTGCCGCAGGAAATCCTCCGGAGTACAATAAAAGCGTAAGAGATTTTGATTTCGTGACATTGGATCGTGTCCGTCTGATGAACATAGAAGCAGATCTGACAGTATTTAAAGAATATGCCAGAGAACATCAGATCCACCCCTTTATTCTTAGCTACCTGGAACTTCGACCCGGCAATTTTTACCGGACGGAAAATGATGTGGATGGCATGCAGTTTGTCACAGCCAGGGGCTGGGAGGACTTAAGCTATCTGATCCGGTCATACGAAGATCTGTCCATCAAGGTGGACGAGGATGTGATCCGCCAGTATCTTCAACATGAAGATGTGGCTAAAGATGTGGCGGTATATTATGACTTATATCAAAAATATAAGGAGGAGTATGACATCCGGAATATCCTCCTGGGGAAGGTGAAACCGGATATCTATCAGAGGCTTTTCACCGCATCCTTCGATGAGAGGCTGAGCTGTGTGGAATTACTCAGTGACGGGCTTATCCATAAGATGGCAGAAGCCATGGAGGAAGACAGAGTGACCACAGACTGCTATGATTTCCTCCGCCTGTACCGGGATATTCTGGGCGAGCAAAAAGGAGAAGAGGAATCGCCTCTGGCGATCTATCAGCGGATGATCCACAATAAGGAGGAATCTCTGAAACTGTCGGAGGCCACCGGGCTGATGAGTCAGGAGGAGAAAAACCACCAGCTGACGGTGCTGCATCTTTTGCGCAAATGGGCACCGGTGGGAGTCTGGGACGCCAAAGATGCCTTTATGAGTATCCGGACCCAATTTGAACACCAGACTGCCCGCAGGGAAGATGCAGTGACTCAGGCTGCGGATTCTCTGGAATACGCCTTTACCTTTATGGAGGAAGCCTTCGGAGAAGGGCAGGAGATGGTGGTCTTTGTCACAGAACTCACCATGAATGTCCAGGCGGCTGCCTTCCTGGCAGAAAACGGATGTGAGCGTTATTATAAATACAACAAAACTCTGCTCATCGGGACAAGACGGGCGGAGATTCTGAATGAACTTCGAAGGGATGAAATCTATTCATCTCCTCTGGAGTATGATTTTTAATAGACAGGAGACTAAATATGAAAAAAATGAAAATATGTGTCTACGGGGCGGCAAGTGATGCCATTGACCCCTATTTCATTGAGCAGGGAGAGGAACTGGGCCGGTTGATGGCAGTCTATGGACATACTTTGGTTTACGGCGGCGGTTCCACCGGTATGATGGGAGCCTGTGCCAGAGGTGTGACTGAGGGAAACGGGATTCTGATTGGTGTGATCCCTGATTTTATGAAGGATTATGAGGATCTCTATGATCAATGCACCAGCCAGATCAAAACCCATACCATGAGCGGGAGAAAAGAGCTCATGGAGAAACTGGCAGATGCTTTTGTCATCGCACCGGGAGGGATCGGTACCATGGATGAATTCTTCCAGGTTCTCACCCTGGCTTACCTGGACCGGAAAAAAGCCCCCATTGTCATCTTTAATATTAAGGGTTACTATGACTCCCTTCTCGAATTTATCGAACAAGGAGTTCAGAAAGGAACCATTCATGAGAGGACGAAAGATTTATTTGTGGTCAGGGACAAGCCTTTGGATGTATTGACTGCCATCAGTTCCTTTGGCAAATAACCTGGATATTCTCAGCATATTTTTTCGGAAAAGAATTGACAATATCTGACATAACATTTATAATGAATATAAAATTATAATATTTGATTATTTTATATTATAGAGAAGATGATTTTTTGATAATATAGGCTGAGACATTACCAGGAGGACCCAACATGAAAAAGAAGAATACCCGGATCACCGGAAGCGAACGGGAAGTGTTAGAGCTGCTGTGGGAAGAAAACCAGCCTCTGACCTCTGCAGAGATCGTCAAGATCTCAGAGCACAAGACCTGGAAACCAAGCTACATTCACCTGATGATCAATTCTCTGCTGAAGAAGAATGTCATTCAGGTCGCCGGTTTCAAACAAACCACCAAGAACTATGCCAGAACATTTACGCCGACCATGACAAGAGAAGAATTCTCCATCCGGATGCTTCGGGAGGAGAACCAGCTGAATGCATCCTCCCTGTCCCTTTTATTCGGGGCGTTGCTGGAGGAGGATGTAGATATAGATGTGATCGATGAATTAAGCGATATGTTACAGAAGAAAAAAGAAGAACTGGAGGCGGCAGATTCAGGCATTAGCCAGGATAGTTAGGAGGTGAGACCATATGTACACTTTCTATGCGTTTTTCTGGGCTATGTTCACAGGAAGCCTGTTTATTCTCTTCCTGCATTTTCTGATGAAGGATACATCCATCCTTCTGAAGACAGGGCTGGGATTCTTTATCCTGGGTACGGCCTTATGTATCCTGAGGCTCTTTACTCCGCTGGAGATTCCTTTTCATCAGTACAGGATCGAATATCCTTGGTTTATCTCTGAGCTGATCCGCCCAAGAGACTTTTTCGGCACGGGAATTCCCCTTATCTATGTGATCGTTTTCTGCTCACTGATGGTATCTTTTATCCTGTTCCTACGTTTTATCTTCAAAGTAAGGAAGATGGAAAGGGTACTGGGTGAGAACTCAGAGGAAGCAAGGGATGCGGAGGAGATTCTTCGTGCCATCGATGAGACCTGTCCTCTGCCGGTGAGAAGGACGGCCTTGCTGAATGGACCGGTTATCGTGGGCTATCTGCATCCGGTCATCTATCTGCCGGAAGTGAGCTTTACCAGGAAGAACCTGATTGATATCCTGAGACATGAGTACACCCATTGGAAGAGGCATCATTTAGCTCTCAAGTTTGTCCTGCAGTGTGTTACCATTCTTTTCTGGTGGAACCCCTGCATCTATCTGCTGAGGAAGGATATCGTCCATCTCATCGAACTGATCTGCGATGAGATGGCCATGAGAACCTATGAGCAGAAAGAGAAACTTCATTACATGGCAACTATCCTTCAATGTCTGAGGCATTCTGTGGCTGCTTCCGGAAAAGAAAAGACCAGAGACTGCGCTCTGGGATTTGCCGCGGTTATCGGGGGGAGCACAACGAAACAGAGGGTGACCTACCATCTGAATAAGACACCCATGGCTGCCAGGAAGAAGTACCAGGTCTATCTTCTGAATGGGATTGCCATCTTCTGGCTGCTGGCTTCTTACTTTGTAATCCTACAGCCCTTCTATCAACCTAATAATGTGGAGAAATACTCAAGTGGGGAGAATGCCTATCTGGTAGAGCGCCGGGACGGTTCCTATGAATTCCACTATGGAGCGAACAAGGTTAGGATTCCCAGGGAGAGTATGGAGCGGGATGGGTATTATATCTACCCTGTCATCTCTTATGAAGAATACAAGGATCTGGGGAGTTATCAGGAGGCTCATAGCTATCAGGAATTGTATTTAGATAAAGCAGAGTAAAAAATATATAAAAAGTGCTTGATTTTTCCAGACATATGATATATAATCAGTTTTGCGTGAAAAAATCATAGCACATGCGCCTTTAGCTCAGTTGGTAGAGCAGCGGACTCTTAATCCGCGTGTCCAGGGTTCGAGCCCCTGAAGGCGCACTAAAAGCACAACCTGATGGTTGTGCTTTTTTATGTGCCCTCAGGAGCTCGGTCTCGGCTCCGCCTCCCGAATATCACAAGCCATCGTGTGGAATAAGCAAATTGTCCATAGGAAGTTTATGATATACTGACCTAAAGGAGGAGGTGTGTCATGAGAGTAGCGATCTATCAGTATCAGAATTATTCGGGGGATTGTCCCAGCTGTAATCAGGCAGTGGTCAGCCTGGTAAGAATAGCCCGAGAGGCTTGTAAGGAGAAAGCCAGGGAACTATTCGGCGAAGATTGTGAATTTACGATTTATTTTGATCGAAGTGGAACCCGTTTGACAGGGGAGAGCATCCACAATCTGACAAAGCGGCCTCATCTTCAGGATCTTCTGGGGGATATAGAACAGGGAAAGATTGATGTGGTTGTCATGTCCTTTATGGCCGATCTGAGCGTAGAAGAAGAGTTCATCATTGATTTCTACCGCTTCCTGAAAAAGTACAAGGTGAAGCTTGTTACGGTGAGGGAGGGTCTTCAGATTATGGAGATGCTGGATCGGGTTCTAGCCCTGGCGGACAAGGAAGAGTAAAAAGAATACGAAAGATAAGAAAAGCCATCGGAAACAGCTGCTTCCGATGGCTTTTAAAATACGTTGATATAGACTTATTCTTTGTCCAGGTAAGCGGTCATCATGACTTCCACAACCTCCTGGATGGATGGCTGTCTGGGATTCTCCGGCATTCCGGTGTCCGTCATGGCATTTTCTGCGATGGCAACTGCATCCTTCGGATCAAAGGCTGTCTCGCTGAATTTCGGAATCTTGATTCTCTTTTTCAGTTCCTCGATGTAGAGGATGGCAGCCATTGCGGCCTGCTCTGTAGTCAGCTGTCCGATGTCAAAACCGAAGGCCTGTGCGATGTCCGCATAACGGTCTGCGCATGCTGACATGTTGAACCTCATGACATAAGGAAGCATGATAGCATTGGCCACTCCGTGGGGAGTGTCATAGAATCCGCCAAGCTGGTGGGCGATGGCATGGACCATACCAAGTCCTGCATTGGAGAATGCCAGGCCGCCCATATACTGGGCCCAGCACATCTGGGTTCTTGCTTCCATATCATTTCCGTTTTCAACGGCTCTTACCAGGTATTGTCCTACCAGACGAATCGATTCAAGGGCGATAC
>JBGVCE010000133.1:0-3519 GCA_045226235.1 Anaerobutyricum sp. | reverse complement strand
CTCATTAAGCAGGGCAAAGGTGCTCAGAAGATTGAACTGGATGGTGAAGATATCCATCTGTTTAATCGTCTTGCTAAGAAATATGGTGTCGATTATGCCGTGGTAAAGGATAAGGAGGCTGGTACTTATAAGATTTTTTTCAAGGCTCAGGATGCAGATGCTATCTCTGATTTAGTAGCGGATTATACCAAACGTACCCTTGGAAAAGAAAAAGGTGCAAAGGCGAGCGTACTTGATAAGCTTAAGAAACTTAAAGAAAAAGTGGCTTCTATACCTCGAAAAGTGGTTGAGAAGAGGAAGGAGCAGACACGATGAATCAGAAATTAAAAAAGAAGATTATCCTGAATATCCCTTATGTTGCAATAGGCCTGTTTGCTACCAATTTAGGAGAGGCCTGGCGCATAGCAGACGGGATGAATGCTTCGGAAAAGCTTCAGGGACTTATTATCGGAGGTGGATTTCAAACTGCATTTACGAATCCGCTTCCTAGTTTACATCCCTTTGATTTGCTTATTGGTGCAGCCTGTGGCGCAGCACTAAGACTTGCAGTTTATCTAAAGGGAAAGAATGCAAAGAAGTTTCGGCATGGACAAGAATATGGTTCAGCCAGATGGGGGAAGCCCTCCGACATAGAACCGTTCAAAGATCCTGATCCTAAGAATAATGTGATTCTGTCCCAGACGGAGCAGATTACACTAAGTTCCAGACCATCACAACCAAAGTATGCAAGAAATAAGAACGTGCTGGTTGTAGGTGGTTCCGGTTCAGGTAAAACGAGATTTTTTATTAAGCCGAACTTACTACAGTGTGACAGCAAGGATTATCCTTGTTCATTCGTAGTAACTGATCCAAAGGGAAGCGTGGTTCTTGAATGTGGCAATGCACTTTTGAAGAAGGGGTATCGAATTAAAATCTTCAATACCATCAACTTTAACAAGAGTATGCATTACAATCCTTTCGCTTATATTCATAGTGAGAAGGACATCCTCAAGCTTGTAACTACGCTAATTGCCAATACCAAAGGTGAAGGAAAAGGCGGGGATGAGTTCTGGGAAAAGGCCGAAAAATTGCTGTATTCAGCGCTTATAGGCTACATCCATTATGAGGCTCCGATAGAGGAACAGAACTTCACAACACTTCTTGAAATGATCAACGCAATGGAGGTCAGAGAAGATGATGAGGAGTTCAAAAATGCAGTAGATATGCTTTTTGATGAGCTGGAAGAAAAAGATCCAAATCATTTTGCAGTTCGCCAATATAAAAAATATAAATTGGCAGCTGGAAAGACAGCTAAGTCAATCCTTGTAAGCTGTGGTGCCAGATTGGCTCCATTCGATATCAAGGAGCTTCGAGAGATTACAGCTTATGATGAATTACAACTGGATACCATTGGTGATAAAAAAACGGCGTTGTTTCTGATTATGTCAGATACAGACGCCACTTTTAATTTCCTAATATCTATGGTGTATACGCAGCTGTTTAATCTCCTTTGTGAGAAAGCTGATGATGTTTACGGTGGAAGGCTTCCGGTCCATGTAAGGTGCCTCGTAGATGAGTGCGCCAATATCGGACAGATTCCTAACCTGGAAAAACTTGTGGCAACTATCAGATCCCGTGAGATTAGTGCCTGCCTGGTTTTGCAGGCAAAGTCACAGCTTAAGGCAATCTACAAAGATAATGCGGATACCATTATCGGCAACATGGATTCTCAGATCTTCCTTGGTGGAACTGAGAAGACAACGCTTAAGGATCTCACCGAGATTCTTGGCAAGGAAACTATTGATATGTACACCACAGGAAATACCAAGGGCTCCCAGGAGTCCTACAACATGAATTATCAGAAACTCGGTAAAGAGCTGATGAGTATGGATGAGCTTGCTGTTATGGATGGCAGTAAATGTATTGTGCAGGTGAGAGGTGTGAGACCTTTTCTCTCAGATAAGTATGACCTGACGAAACATCCAAACTATCCGCTGACAGCAGATTATGACAAGAAGAATTGGTTTGATATTGAGAAGTATCTAAACAGAAAGCTTGTCCTTCATCCAAATGATGAATACGAAGTATTTGAAGATGGCGAAAGCAAGTAACCATCATGCGGCGTAGCCTCAGGGCGATTGAAAAGCAGGAGTCATAACCTGCCGCCGTATTTACTCCTGTAGAGGAGTATAGCGGAAGATTCCGCGTTAATTAATGCAGCGCTGTGCCGGAAAGTCACTGCAGAAGACATCCGGCTTACAACTGAATATGGAACTTTTTTCAAGGGTAATTAACGAGAGTCACGGCCTGATCAGCCATGGCTCTTTTTTAATGCTCGCAACTACAAACAATCAATTTTTTTAATCACAAGGAGGATTTTATTATGGCATTTTTCAACTCAGCAGTAGGCGTACTTCAGACACTCGTTATTGCACTTGGTGCAGGTCTTGGAATTTGGGGTGTTGTAAACCTCATGGAGGGATATGGCAACGACAACCCTGGAGCTAAGTCACAGGGCATGAAGCAGCTCATGGCCGGTGGTGGAGTTGCCCTCATCGGTACTACTCTTGTTCCACTTCTTTCCGGACTTTTCTAATCCGGCCTATCACCAACAAAAATCAGGAGGGCAGTGTAACAAGCTGCCCTTCCCTGAGAAAGGAGGCAATCGTTGGAAAGTTTGTTAGAAAAACTGACTGATTGGCTCAAAGACATGCTGGTAGGTGGGATTATGGATAACCTCACATCTACATTTTCAACCTTGAATCAGAAGATTGGAGAAGTAACAGCACAGGTAGCACAGACTCCGGATCAGTTCCAGCCCACGGTTTATAACCTTATCAGGAATCTGTCGGAGAATGTGATTCTACCAATAGCAGGAATCATCCTTACGTTTATTGCCTGCTATGAACTGATACAGCTGGTCATCGCTCACAATAACCTGGCAAACTTTGAAACCTGGATCTTTTTCAAGTGGGTATTCAAGACCTTTGTAGCAGTAACGCTGATTACAAATACCTTTAATATCACCATGGCAGTCTTTGACGTAGCACAACATGTGGTCAATCAATCAGGATCACTTATCGCCGGAAGTACCGCAGTGGACGGTTCAACTCTGGCAACCATGCAAAGCACATTAGAAGCAATGGATGTGGGGCCGCTATTTGGCATATTCCTACAGTCCTTTGCAGTGAAGTTCTTATTTGAGATTTTATCGATTCTAATCTGGGCTATTGTCTATGGACGAATGATAGAAATCTATTTGACCATCAGCCTTGCTCCGATTCCTTTTGCGACTTTTGGCAATAGAGAGCAGAGCATGATTGGACAGAACTATTTGAGATCCCTTTTTGCACTTGGCTTCCAGGGATTCTTAATCATGGTATGCGTAGCAATCTATGCAGCCTTGGTACAGACAGTTTCATTTTCATCAGATATCATGGGCTCTTTGTGGAATGTCCTTGGTATCACATTACTTCTTGCATTCACCTTGTTTAAGACAGGTTCTATTGCAAGATCTGTATTCCACGCACATTAAGGAGG